>JBAUBR010000039.1:0-18066 GCA_049676965.1 Occallatibacter sp. | reverse complement strand
GGCGAGCCTGGGGTGCGCCGGGCGCCTCCGGTATCCGCCTTCAGCAGGCTGGCCAGCAGCTCGGCGGGATGCGGCTCGCCCTCGCCGCCGATTTGAAGATCCACATCGTCTTTGCGGTCAACGGGCTCAGGCTCGCTCATTGGCATGCTTCCACCTGCACTATATAGGGGCTTTGCTCCGTATTTTGGCGTACGTTCGCGTATTCTCATAGCCAATGCATGGCCTGCGACAAACGGTCCAACACCCAATTCCGATTCGGGTGTAAGCGTCCGGAGCGGGAACCTTCCGCCATTCTAACCAGAAATGGTGCTCGCTGGCCATGCTATAGGAGTCCGATTTGAATCCAGCACTTGCTCACACGCTGCGCAGCCTGCAGCGCAATATCCTGGCCGGGATCGTCACCGTTGCGCCGCTGTTTGTTACCTACCTGATCTTCAGCTTCCTGCTGGGCATTCTGGCCAAAGCCGGCTTGCCGCTGATCTGGCTGCTCGGCTACCTGTTTCCCGATGCCCAGGTCAATCGCCCGTGGATCCAGTTCATCCTCGCCATTCTGCTCACTCTGGTAGTGCTCTATGTGGTGGGGCGCGTTACATCGGAAGTTGTCGGCCGCAAAGCCTTCGAGCTCTTTGAGGCCGCGCTCCATCGGCTGCCCGTGGTGGCCAAGATCTACGGCTCGGTGCGTCAGCTCATGGACAACATGACCGCCAAAAAAGACACCGGCCAGCGCGTGGTGCTGATCGACTTTCCTATCCGGGGACAGAAGTGCATCGGTTTCCTGAGCCGCACCCTCACCGACTCGACCACCGGCGAGCAGCTCGCCGCCGTGCTTCTGCCCAATGCCATCAATCCCACGTCGGCGTTCCTGCAGGTGGTTCCCCTGCGCCTGGTCACCGAGACCGACATGAGCATGGAGCAGGCGATGAGCATGCTGCTGACCGGAGGCGCGGTCGGCCCGGATACGTTGCGCTTCAACAATCCCGAGCTTGCGGTAAGCGTTGAAGAATCGTCAGCCGACCGGCAACCCCGCTAATCCCCGTGGCCTCATGTCTCGGCTTCGGGCGCGGGGTTTGCGCCTTCCAGTTCCCCGGCGTGCTCGCTCTCGACGGTCACCTTGCGCAGGCTCACGTGCTCGAACTGCGCCCAGATGAGGCCCACCGGGACAATGGCCAGAAAAGTGACCAGCAGGAGGACGGCGGCGCAGGCGGTCGCTGCTTCAGGCCTGGCTCCTGCTACGGCGGAAACCGCCACGGCAACCAGCCCGATCTGCGAGAACCAGCCGATGACGGGAAGCTGAAGGGTGCTGGCTCCGCCGCTGGCCACCATCAACAGCACGCACTTCGGGATACTGATCGACGCCAGCTCGGGGCTGGCGACAAATGCCCTGCAGGTGGCGAAATAGGACGAGGCAATCAACAGCCACATGGCCAGCGAGAGCGAAGCGGCAACCGCGAAGTCGGAAAACGAGCGCATGATGTCGAGCCCGGAACGGAAGGCGCGAACCTTGCTCCCAATGGCGAGGCCCAGCTTCTTCGAAAACAGCCCGACACCTCGTTCGAAGAACGCAGCAACGGCGCCCCCGGCCAATCGCACGGCAAACAGGAACAGGGCTCCGAGCACGGTCAACGTCAACCCTCCGAAGCGCACGATGAACAATGCCCAGTCCTGGTGATGAACCGCCAGATGGGCCAAAGGCCCGGAGTGGGCGGTCGCGCGCACGATTTGATCGGTCGGAACCCAGATCATGGCGATCGAAAAGATCAGGCCCATCGAGCCGGCATCGAACAGCCGCTCGACAACATAGACAGCCAACTGGTTGCTGAGCGGAAGGCCGGTCTTCTTCGCAACCAGGTAAGGCCGCACCGGGTCGGCCACGCGCCCGATCAGCGCCACGGCAGAAAAGCCGATCACCTGGGTCCCCAGCAGCGAGAGTGGCTGGACTTTTTTCATGTGCCGGAGCAGCATCGCCCAGCGCACCGAGCGGAACACATAGCCGAGATAGATGCATCCGATGCCGGTCCCGATCCAGCGCCAGTCGGCCTGCGCAACTTGCGCGCGGAATACGCCGAAGTCGAAGTGAATCCGGTGGCGTCCCCAAATCACCAGGGCGACAAGGACGGCAAGAACGATCAATCCCAGAATCCAGTGATTCTTTTTCAAACGCTCTCCGTTCCAGCGGCGATCGGGTATGAATTGATTTTATCGTCGTGGGAAGGCGAACCAGATTTCGATGGGGTGAAATGAAAAGCGCGCCGGATCCTTTATGCATGTGAATTGTTTTTTTATTGCAAGACTGGAAAAGACTGGAAAACTACAAACTCCACAGGCCGCCTTACTCAGCTCCCGCGACCGCCGAAGCTACCGCCAACCTCGCCTGCATCCGGGCCTGCACACGGGCCTGCGCCTGCCGCGCGCGCACCCGCCGGTTGAACTCGTGGATCACCCGCGCCACGTAGGCCCGCGTTTCAGGATAGGGCGGAATGCCGCGATACTTCGCCACCGCGGCCGGCCCGGCATTGTAAGCGGCCAGCGCCAGGGCGAGATTGTTGTGATAGGAAGTGAGGAGCTAATCGAGATAAGCCGTGCCGCCGCTGACGTTTTGCTCAGGCTGGAAGCTGTCCTTCACGCCCAGTTCCTCTGCCGTTGCCGGCATGAGCTGCATCAGTCCGCGGGCGCCGGTGCGGCTCACTGCGCGCGCATTGCCGCCGCTCTCGGCCCTTACAACGCTCGCCAGCAGGTCCACATCCAGGTTGTGTTCGCGGCCGGCCTTGCTCAGCATTTCGCGCAGGTCCTGGGCAGAGAGCGTTGCGCCGGCTTCAGCCGCCTGCGTCCGCGGGGGATTCATTTCGGCTGCCGGCAACGTTGCCGAATCGGGAACGCTCTCGTACGAAGCGATCTCCTCGGGCCGGATCTCGATGTAATTGTCTTCGCCCGCATCCTGAAAGAGCCGCACGCGGCCTTCCACTTCGGCGTGGTGGCTGCATTGCATCGCAAACCCATTGCGCAGGTTCACACGCTCGGCCGAATGGGCCGCGGGCGGCAAGCCAGCCATGCACAACAGAAGCGCAGCCGGAATGTTGAACTCTTTCCGCATTCAGTGAGAAATTCCGGAACCTTGCCTTCTTATACCCTCGCCGGCGCTTGGCGCGCCAACATTGCCTCAAGCACCACCGCCACGCCATCATGGTCGTTCAGCGGGGCCTGCTTCCATCCGCGCATCTTCGCCATCAGGCGCAGGTCGTCGGCGGCGTTGGCCATCACGACGGCCTGCCCCGCCCATTCCAGCATGCCCACATCGTTCCAGTTGTCGCCGATGGCCATGGTCTCCTTGCGCTCGACGCCTAGGCGCGCTGCCAGCCGCTCCAGCGCCCAGCCCTTGGAAACTCCCGGCGGCATCAGGTCGACAATCGACAGGTCGCGCGCCGGGTATTCGGTCCTGATGGACTCGCATTCGCGGCTCCACTGGCTTGCCTTGAGGGCCCGCTCCGCCTGCTTCATCTTTTCCATTCCGCCGGTTACCATGCCCTGGATCGGATCATCCCCATCTTCAAACGCCTTCTCCAGCGGCACCACCACCTCGAAGGCATTGCGATTGGCTTCCACCCACAGCGCCACCCGCCCCTGCGCCTGCTCCAGGTCTTCGAGCACCAACTCGCTGCGCCCCGGCCGGTCGAAGGTAAACACCACGACCCCAAACGGCCGCAGCACTCCGCACAATCCGCGCGCTACCCGTGCCGCCAGGTAGCAGCGATCCATCGGCTCACCCGCCAGGGTACGGGTTACTGAACCATTGGACGTGATCAGGGGCGTATCCGCTCGCAGGGCGATGCCTTCAAGCAGCGGAGCGGTATAGGCCACGCGCCGGCCGGTGGCAATGGCGAGGGTAATTCCGGCATCCTGCACCGCGCGCAGGGCAATGGCATTGCGGCGGCTCACCACCTGCCCAAAGGTGGGCAGAAGTGTGCCGTCCATGTCGATTGCCACGAGGCGGACTGGAGGATGCATGGATCCAGTGTACCGGCAGGGCAGAAAACTCTTCTTTAAGCTTCGGGAAATCAATCCGCTTTAAGTCACTGCGGCTGTTTCAATTCGGTATCCTGCTGCTATGGAGAGCATATGCGCCCAATGCCACGCCGTGCTTGCTTCGCAAACGAAAGCCGACTGGTGCCCGGCCTGCGGAGGCGCGCTCATCGATCGGCCTGGCCTGCCCGAGGCGGCCGACAAGCCCGCGCCCGAAATCGATCATCGCGGCATCATCCTGCCCCGCCGCCACGCCCTGGGTGGAATCATCACCCCGCAATGACCATCAGGTTCGCGAGTGAATCAGGCGCTCGTGTCCAGCCCCGCTGCTTCAGCAAGCTTCGCCTGCCGCTCGTCGAATGTCCAGAATTTCTCCGCCTTCAGCTCCAGCGCGCAGGCCACGTGCAGCGAGTCCAGCGTGCGCACGCCGAGTGTAGGAACATAAAGGCGTGCAAGGCTTGCGCCTCGGTCGAATGTTTCCTCTGGGAAATCAACCTGCTTCAGAATGCCGGCGGCAATATCGCGAACAAAGTCTGAGATCGCATTATGGGCTTCGCTCATGGTGATCTTTTTCCAGAAGACATGCGAAAAAACTGCATGGGCAAACTCGGCCCGGTTCAGCGGAGTTACGCAGACGGTCGGATGAAGCGACATCCTCCGCCAAGCCTCTGAAGAATGTCGGTCGATTAGATGAAGGGACACGAGGAAGCTGCTGTCGGCATAGACCATCAATACCGACTCCGCTCCCTTTCCTCGATCAGAAGGTCGGCTCCGGGAAGAATTCGATCGCCAAAAATCTTCCGGGCTCGCGCCTCAAAGTCGGGCCATTCGGCAGGGTCCGGCCGCGGAGGGGGATCAGGCACGATGCGCCCCAGTACACGGTTGCGCTCGCGCAGTTCTACGGTCTTTCCAGCCTTGAGCCAGGCTTTCAGTTGACGCGTATCGCGGAGCTGGCGGAGATTCACACTTGGCATGATTGAATCGTGACACAAAATGTGCCACATTGTCAACTCGCCGACATCAAGCTGTTCATTCGCCGTTGGATCGATCGTCGCCCGAACCTGGGAAGTGCGATTCGCGGGAAAGCATCCCATCTCGGCGTGCGCTGTCGCAGACCGTGAACCTGCGAAGCGTGCCGAAGTCCTTCCGCACCCTATCCTTTTGTCGTTCCCCGGCGAACAAAACGGTTTCCGCGCAGCAGTTCACATTGGAACTCTGTTCATTCGTAGCGCAGCGCCGCGGCCGGCAGCACGCGCGCCGCGGCCGATGAGGGATAAAGCGTCGCCAGCAGCGAAATCCCGATGGAAACCGCGGAGACGATGACGCCATCGATCCATCGCGGCGCAAACGGCAGCGTGTCGATCGAATAGACATCGGGCGAGAGATGGATGAAGTGATAGTGGCCACCGGCCCACGAGGCCAAATAACCCAGCACCAGCCCCAAAACCGTCCCCACAATGCTGATCAGCAGCCCTTCGAGCAGGAACACGCGCCGCACCTGCCCCGGAGCCACGCCGAAGCTCATCATCACCGCGATGTCGCGCGTCTTCTCCATCACCATCATGGTGAGCGCGATGAGAATATTGAGCGCGGCCACGATCACGATGAGCGCGATCACGATAAACGTGACCACCTGCTCTTCCTTGAGCGCGCGAAACAGTTCGCGGTTCTGCTCCGTCCAGTTGGTGGTCATGAATCCCTTGCCCGCGGCCTGCTCGATCGACTGCGCGATCTCCGGCGCGCGGTCGAGGTTATCGACCTTGAAGCTGATCACCGACAAGAGATCCGGCTCGTCAAAGAGCTTTTGCGCATCGGCCAGGCGGATGTAGCCCCACGCGGAGTCGTATTGATAGAAGCCGGTGTGGAAGACGCCTGCGAGGCGAAAGCGCACGAATTTGGGAATCATTCCGAAGGGAGTCAGCTCGCCCTGCGGGCTGACGACGAGAACGGAATCGCCCACCGACGCGCCGGTCGTCTGCGCCAGGTCGCGCCCCAGCACGATCGGCGGATGCTCGGTGGTTTGCGACGCTGCCGATGCGGATTGCGGCTCCAGCGCCTGCACCGCGCCGGGAGTCGCATTGGCAAGCAGATCGCTCACCGTCCGCTCCTCATCGGGCAGAATGCCTTCAACCAGCGCGCCGCCATCGCGCGCTCCCCTCGCCACCAGCACTTGTTCATCGAGCTCCGGCGCGGCGGCGGTCACGTGCGGAACATGGCGCAGCCGCTCCAGCAGCGGCTGCCAGTCGCGAATGCCTTTGCCCTCCACCTGCATCAGTTGCACGTGGGCGGTCGACCCTAGCAGGCGTTCCTGCAGGTCGCGCCTCATGCCGTTGGTTATGGCCAGCGCGATGATGAGCGCGGACACGCCCGCAGCCACGCCGGTTATCGAAATGGCCGTGACCACGCCGACCACCGCCTGCCGCCGTTTGGCCTTCAGGTAGCGCGCCGCAAGAAAGAGCTCAAATCGCATCGGAATTACTTCACCGCGCCGATCACCGTCTTGGCGAGGCCGATGTTGTCGTGCCGGTCGTAGGCGCGCACCGTAATCAGGTGCTCGGCAGTCTTGGCATCCGCCGCGGACACTTCGAAGTCGTAGTGTTCGTGGCGCGAATCGGAGATCTGGCCCACCGGATCGATGAACTGCCACGGGCCCGCATCGAGCGAGTATTCGGCATGAGAGATCGGCGACATGGCATCTTCGGCCTCGAAGGTCACATGAAACTTCCGCGGGCAAGGCGCTTGCTTGCAGGCGGCGGATTCCGCAACCGCGGCCAGGTTGCCGATCATCGGCGGCGTGGTGTCCACTTCGAAGCGCTCGCTCACCTTGTCGCCGGTGAGGGCGTCGCCGGGCGTGTGCGAAGGCGCGTCGGAGGCGACCACCTTTAGTTGATAGCCGCCGTCGGGAATCAGTATTGCGTCGAACGAGTAGGCCTTATCGGTGATCTGGTCTTTGAGCAGGCGCCACACCGTTTCGCCGTCGCCGCGCAGATACAGAGAATAAATCAGATCGTCGCCGTCATCGTCATGCGCGGCCCAGCGCACGGTCACGGCTGTCCGGTCTTTCGCCGCGGTCAGCGGCTGGCTCGACGAACCTGCGTCGAACCCGATTGAAGCGCCCTGGCTGGTTGACGGAAACGCAATATTGATCGTCTGCGACTGACTGACTGGCTGAGCCTGCGCGCTGAGCCGCGCGCCCGGAACCACCACCAGATCGTCGATAACCGGCGCGGAGTTCACGGGCAGATAATTCACGCCCACGCTGCCCAACACCCCTCCGGATTCGAGCACCGCCTTCCATTGCAGATAGCGCCCGGCCGGCGACGCCACCGCACTATCCTTCAAAGGTTCCCACTCGCTCCAGCCGCGCACCGGCTGCTCGATGTTGCCTGAACGCGTCAGCAGTTCGTATCCCTTAGACCCCGGCTCAACTTCGATGCGGCCAAAGCGCGCCATGGCGCCTGCATCCATCACGTCGCTTGCGTATTCGTGCTTTTCCGTCGCACCAAGTTGCACCAGCTTGCCGGTGTTGCCGGTGCCGATCAGAATCTCCGCTCCCGCTTGCCCATCCGGCGCTTGAGCCATGCACAACCCCTGCTGCGCATCTAGGTGCGCCACATCGGCAAAGCTCATGTCGTCGTCGATCCTGAAGATGCGCCCGCGATTTCCGCTCAGCGCCAGCAATCCGTCCTGCTGCGCGGCGAGCGCATACACTATCTCATCTTTTCCCGCCCAGATCTTGCGCGGCGCCTGCGACGGGGCGAGCGCGTAGATCTCCGACCCCTCGGGGATCGAAGTGCTGGAATTGGCTGCTTGCAAAGACCCCGGCTGTACTACCGTGAAGGTCACCGCGCCCACTCCCTGCACCGGCAGCGGCGGCAGCGGATTATGTCCCTTGTCGCCCACCGCGGCCGCATAAATGGTTCCATTCGCGCTCACGGCTACAGCCGTCACTTCGCGCCGGGGCGACTCGAACAGCACGTAGCCCTTGCCTTGCGGGCTGATGCGGTAAACCAGCCCCGACCCGTCGGAGCCGGCGATCAGATTCCCCTTCGCATCCCACGCCAGCGAGCGGATATGCGCTTCGTCGCTCTTGAAAAACTCCTCCGGCGCCGCGTCTGTCTTGGCGGGATCCACGCGATAAACGGCTCCCGGACCACCAGTGGCGATGTAGAGCCGGCCGGCGCCGTCGAAGGTCAGATCCCAGACATAGTGTGAATTGGGCTCCGCCTTCGCATCGCCGGTTTTCCCGTCCGAAGTTTTTCCCGCATCGGCAATTTTTCCGGCATCGAAGACGACCGTCGCATTCGAATCATCCTGCTTGGTGTCGGCATCGCGTTTCAGCCGGTAGACCTTCCCGCTGGGCACGGTCGCGGCGTAAAGAGCGCCGTCCGGCCCCAGTTTCACTGCCTGTACGCTGAGATCCTTGGTTTCGAAGAGCGTGAACGGCTTGCCGTCCTTGCCCACGCGCAGCACCGTCGCCGGCGAGCCGGTTCCCAGATACGCGGTGCCGCTCGCATCGACAGCAACCGACCATACAAATGTCGATGGCGTGGTGAGCATCTCCTTCAACGCCGGACCCTGACGAAGATGGCCGTCGCTGGTGATCGAAACCCCTTGCGGCGTGCCCTTTTCGAACTCTTCCAGGCGCGACTGGGTCCAAAGATGCGTTCCTTGCGCCAGGCAAGCGTTCACGCCGGCCACAGCCAGCATTGCAACTGCAATCGCGCGAAAAATCTTGAGGGAAGCAGATCGGCTCATCGTCCGCATCGATACAAACATGCTCCCGTTGAGTCTACTAGAGATGGGGACAGCCGGTCAGATCGAAGGCATACGGCAATTCGAGCCCCGGATGCGAGACACACCGCGCCGGCTGGAACGTACACTGAACGCACCTGGAGCCTGCCGATGAAGCTCTGCGCCGTCGTTGCCCTGCTCGGATGCTCCGCTGCCTTCGCGCAGCTTCCGCGGAATCCTTCGGCGCCACCGGCGGCTTCCGGCACTCAATCACCGGCGCTGCGCACACAGTCCACCGTAGTGCTGGTTCCCGCGCTGGTCCGCGACAGCAATGGCAAGCTCGTGTTCACGCTGAAGGCCGACGATTTTCGCGTGACCGACGACGGCGTCGAGCAGAAACTCACGCTCGACGACAACATAGGCGGCGAGCCGCTGGCGCTGGTGGTTGCAGTCGAAACCGGCGGCGCGGGCGCGCGCAGGCTCGACGAGTATCGCGACCTGAACGGCGTAATTGCGGCGATTGTGGGAGGAGTTCCGCACCAGGTCGCGGTGGTCGCGTTCGATAGCACACCTCGCCTGATTGCGGACTTCAGCTCCGACGTGGACTCGGCCGCCTCCGCACTGGGCGATCTTAAGCCGGGGGACAGGGGCGCGGCCATCCTCGACGCGCTGGCATTTTCAGTAGATCGGTTGCGCCCGATGCCTGCGTACCGGCGCGCCATTCTGCTTGTTTCCGAAACGTTGGACCACGGCAGCCAGACCAAGATCGACGACGCACTGCGCGCCATCGGCGACACCAACACCGCCATCTATGCCGTCGCGTTCTCCTCGCTCAAGTCCTCCACCAAACACGACGCCGGGCGTATCTATCGCGATGACACGCCCGGCCCGGCGCATGGCTGCATGGCAAAGGACCCGAATGCGGACGCCGATGAGGTATCGAGCAATCGCTGGGGACAGGCCTTCGACTGCCTCGGCCTGCTGGCCCCTCCACTACGCCTGGCCAAGCTGGCGGCCATGGCCACTGCCGACAGCCTCGAACGCAACGTTCCCGAAACCGTGGCGCAGCTCACCGGCGGCGAATATTTCCGTTTTGAAAACGGCCGCAGCCTGGTTAGCGATCTGGTGACCATCTCCAATCACGTGCCCAACCGCTATGGCCTGAGCTTTCAGCCGCAATCGCCGCATGCGGGCTTTCACTCGATCGAGTTGCGTTTGAAAGACCATCCGGATCTGCACGTCACGGCGCGCAATGGATATTGGGTCGATGCGGAAACAACGGGAGATCGTCACTGAGGCGACGGCGTTCCGCCGTCAACGCCCACCGCGAAACTGAATGATTCTGCGCCGGTCGCGCTTGGACGGCCGGCGCTCCGGCAGCGGCGCGAACTCCCGCATTGCTTTCCGTTCCCCCGCGCCCTTGAGGCGGGCAACTTTGCTCTCGTCCGTCTCGCGATAGAGCTTTTGCGCCGCGGCTGCCGGACCGCGCATCGCGCTGAGCGCAAGAACTTCAATTTCAAATTCGCCGCTCTCGACCCGGATGCGCAGCATGTCGCCCACGCGCACATCGCGGGCCGGTTTGGCGTCTTTGCCGTGCGATTGAATGCGGCCCAGGTCGCAGGCCTTCGCGGCCTGCGCTCGCGTCTTGAAGAAACGCGCGGCCCACAGCCACTTGTCGATTCGTACGGGGTTGGCGGAGTCTGGACTCATTCCCTGGAGGACAGTCTTCTTGCGATGATTCTCAGGACTCGGGCTCAACCTTCCACACATAGAGATGCTCGTTGTCGCTCGATGTGGCAACCTCGATTCCCCGCTGGCGGGTAGCGCGATTGAGGGCCGAGCGGATGTTTTCCTTGCTGTCCGGCAGCGCCGAAAGCGGGACCTTCAACGCCGTGCCGCGCTCGAGCCCCTCGATGTCGGTCAGCAGTTGCGTGACAATCTGCTTGTGTTTTCCATCCCGGCCCTTGGGCACATCGTGCTGCAGGATGGATTGAAACTTCGGCTGTGGATTCGATGTGTCCGAATTAGTCGCCATTTCAGTACTCCTCGGTGGTTTTGCCTCTCCGGTCGTTAAATCTCCATCGTGGGGGCCCGAAGTTCGATCTTAACGTAACCTTAAGCTACCGTAAAACTATAGCGTTCGTAAATACACCGTTCGTTAAAGTAACCTTATATACAAAAGATACTAATGGTTGCCACAATTCGCAAGCCAGTGACCAAAAATTCTCACATTCCTGTTGAAATGATCGCAATCTCTTATAGTGTCCTACAAATGCAACAAATAAAAGAGTTTACCCGTATCAAAAAAACTTTGCTACCTTCTGATTCAGAGGTCGCTCGCCACATGAACCGTAAAGGAACTACATTCCCCACCGTGTCGATTAAGGATGTACCCACCAGTTCGCCCGATGCCGAAGACGATCCCTATCGCCCAGTCGTCCTGGTTGTCGACGACGAGTCCATGATCGCGGATTCGCTGGCCGATATCCTCCGGCGCAGCGGCTACGCCGCCGTTCCGGCTTACGACGGAGAGGCCGCGCTCGAGACCGCTCTGCTGATGCCGCCTGAGGTGCTCATCTCCGACGTGGTGTTACCGGGAATGAACGGCATCGAGCTGGCGATTACGCTCCGGCGAATCTTTCCCGATTGCAAGGTGATCCTGTCGTCAGGCCAGTCTTCCACCGCGCGCTTGCTGGCGTCGGCCGACTCTGCCGGACACCACTTCGTGTTTCTCAACAAGCCAGTCCACCCCAAGGAGCTCCTGGAGCGCGTATCGGACAGCCTCAAACTTCGCAAGCAACCCGCACCCGCACGGCCGGCCGCGCCGACGGCGCAATCGTCCAGCATGGACTGAACCGCAGGGTCTTGGCGCTGTTCCTATCTCCGTTGGCCAGTCTCAATTGGCCAGCACCGCGCGATAGCGGACCTTGTTCTTCTTCACCTTCTCGATAGCCTCGTTTGCCTTGGCCATCGGGAAGCGCTCGGTCTGAGCCTTGACGCCGTGGCGCGCCGCGACGTCCATCATCTCTTTGAGACGATGCGGGCTGCCGATTGGATTGCCGGTGACGGAGCGCATGCCCGCGACCAGCGGGAAAGCCTGCACCGCGATCGGCGAGGGCGGAACGCCCACGAAGCAAAGGGTGCCCGTGGGCCGAAGCGCCTGGATGTAAACGCCCCAGTCCTGGTCGGCGTTGACCGTGCTCACGATGAAGTCCATCTTCCCCGCAACTTCTTTCATGGCCTTGGACTCGCGGGTATTGACGAAGCGGTGCGCGCCCAGGGTGCGGGCTTCCTCTTCTTTTCCGGTCGAAGAAGAGAACGCCGTCACCTCCGCGCCAAAGGTCCGCGCGAACTGGATGCCCAGGTGTCCCAACCCGCCGATGCCCACGATGCCGACACGCGACGAGGGATTGATGTTGTGCGTGCGCATGGGGCTGTAGACGGTGATGCCGCCGCACAGAAGCGGCGCCGCATGCTCGCTTTCGAGCGCTTCGGGAATCGGAATCACAAACCGCGCATTGGCGCGCACGCGGTCGGCATACCCGCCATGGCGATGCACACAGGTGGGTTCCGAAGCCGCGCAAAGATTCTCGAGGCCCTCCGTGCACCATTCACACTCGCCGCAGGAGTTGGCCTGCCAACCGAGCCCCACCCGGTCGCCGATGGCGAGTGAGCGCACTCCACTGCCCACCGCGGCTACCTTGCCCACGACCTCGTGCCCGGGAATAAACGGATACTGGCTGATGCCCCAGTCGTTGGAGATGAGATGAATGTCGCTGTGGCAGATGCCGCAGTGCGTAATTTCGATCTCCACCTCGGCCGGACCAAGCTCTCCGGGATCGTAGCGAAAGGGCAACAGTTCGGCTCCCGCGGCGTGGGCTGCAAGTCCTTGAATGGGGGTCATGACCTTTCCAGCGTCCTCTTTTGCGGTTGGAAAAGCCGGCTCGTGTCGGATCTGCCGGCCGATGGATCGAGAAGAATTCCTGTGTCAGGCTAGTTTAACCCGCCGCCCGGCTCGATGTGCAGATTCAATACTTGAAACCCGCTCAAAACCCCTCCCGCGGGCGCCTGGGCTGCCAGTTCGGCCGATTCGCCGTTCAGGTTCACGTCCTGCACCGTGCGCAGCGGTTCCAGGGCATTCGCCACCGAGAGCGGCACGCTTGCCAGCGTCTCGCCGTTCATGTTGGCCTGCGCCTCGGGCACCAGCAGGCTGATGTAGATCCGGTCTGCCGGGTGCTGCGCGCGCACTTCGGCAAGCACCGTATCGATATCGGGACTGCGGCTCGGGATCCGCGGCTGGTCCAGTGTCCGGTCCAGTGTGCCGGCATCGGAGACCAGCAGGCGCAGGTTGCCGGAACTCAGCCGCGCCGGCAGGGTCACCGGAATCCGCACATTGCGCGCCGGCTGCTGCCAGTTGTGAATTGTTGCCTCCACCACCACGGTGTCGCCGGCGTGGACGATATCGTTTGTGACCAGCCGCGCCGCCTCCAATTCCACCTGCACGCGGCGCGGAATCGCTTCCACATCGAGATCGATCGCCTTGATCGAACCCTGGAGCGTTGAGTTGGAGTAAAGCTTCAAAAAGCGCTCGGCGGTCGTCAGAGCCGCCATCATCTGTGCAGGCAACTGGTCGCCCGCCGGCGCCCAGATGTCCACCGGCGACGGCGGATAGCCGGCGAGATCGATGTGCCCGGTAAGGTGGTAGCTGGTTTCGAAGGTACTGTCGTTGGTTTCCAGCAGCACCTCATAGAGCGACACCATGACGGCCTGGGGCGTGAGCTCGGGCAGATTGAGCACCTCGACATTCAGCTTGCGCGGGCTGCCCACCCCGTGGAGATCGAGGTGCAGCGGAATCATATGCGCCTGCTCACCCAGCACGCCACGAATGGCGGAGTCGCGGTCCTGGGTAAACGCGCCTACCACTTTGCCGGTGTTGATGATCTTGAAGGCGTTCAGCGGAGACGCCAGCGTGGCCACCACCTCGGCCGTTGTCATCGGCAATGAGACCGCCCCGGCCTGCAGGATGGGATGGCCGCAAGCCAGCAACTGTTTCGGATCGATGTAGGTGACTGTGCAGGTGGCGGCAATCTCCAGGTCGCCGCGCACCAGTTCCGCGCTCACCGCCGAACCCGGCTCCAGCGGAAACGCCGTCGATGACTTTCCCGAAGTCTCGCCAGGAAGCTGCGCGGCGGGAAGCGGCTTCTGATCCTGGCCCGAACCGTCCCGGCCCGAACCGTCCCGGCCCGAACCACCCCCGGCCGCAATCATGTCCAATCCCGTGCCCGCCATCTTTTCCTGCCAAAGCCGGATTGCCTCCGGCCTGAACCCGCTCATCATCAGGGGCGTCTCAATGGCATGAATCGTGGTTTGAGCAGACGGGCCGTTTTCGGCTGATCTCTGATCCCTGACCCCTGACCCCTCCATCGGCAGGTCGCGGACCTCGAGCATCTGCTCGATGGGCGTGATGCCGGCGATGGGATCCTTGCTGAACTGGCCGATGCGGTAAGAGAGCGACCCCAGCAGCCGGTTGCCCACGTACACCGGGCTGCCGCTCATTCCGGCAACTACACCGGTGTATTCCGGTTTGGCGCCGTGCAGTTGCGCCAGAATCAGATCGTGCCCCGGGCCGCGCGCGCCGTGCAAAACGCCCAGTATCTCCACGTCCATCGCTTCCGGCGTAGTTCCGGTGAACACCGTCCAGGCCGTCGCCTTCAAACCCGCATGCACTTCGCTGAGCGGGAAGACTCCGCCGGTGGAAGGAGGCGGACCGGACGCGGGGGTTATGTTCTGTGCGGCCAACGGGACGGCGGTCATCAGCACGGCTGCGATCGCCGGCCAGATCGGGATTCCCTTCACCCAGGTTTTCACGTCTATAAGAGTACAACCGGCCGTGGGGGAGACTGAAAGCCGCACGGATCTCACGCGTACCGTGCCCCATCGTTCGCCGTTGCCGGTCAGGGGGTGGGAGACAACGAGGGCTCACCCGTCAGGCGCCCGCCAACCGTTGCGAAGCCTATTCGCTGTTGCCGCCGCCGGTCCATCCCTTATGCTGAAAGGCACAGAGGTCCGCCATGTCCAAGATGCGCCTGCCTATTGATTGTCTCCGCGGGATTGTTCCCGCCCTGTTGTTGGTTTCGCTTGTTTACCTTCCGCTCGCGTCCTTCGCGCAGGCACAAAACCCCGCACCGGCGCAGCAAACGCAACCGCAGCAACCGGCTCAGCAGCCCCAGCAGCAACAGGACCAGACCGCTCCCGATGCGGGCGGTCCGGGCGGCGACAACGGCTCCATTGCCCTGCCCAAGAAAAAGGACGAACCGGACAACACGCCCCCGCCGGCTCCCGCCGAGCCGAAGTTCAAGAATCCCGAGGGAGCGCCGAATTTCTCGCTGAAAGTTGAGGTTCCCGAGGTCTCCGTCGACGTAGGCGTTCTGCTCGAAAAGACGCATACCTTCGTTCCCGGCCTCAAGCCTACGAACTTCCGCGTCTTCGAGGATGGAGTGGAGCAGAAGATTACCGGCTTCAAGCGGGTGCAGGCGCCCATCACCGCATTGCTGCTCTGCGAATTCGCCTCGACCAGCTACTACTTCGTCTGGGATATGCGCAACGCGGCCTGGGCATTTGCCCAGCAGTTGCGCCCCCAGGACTATGTCGCGCTGATGACCTTCGACCTGCACACGCAGGTGGTCACCGACTTCACCCAGGACAAAGAACAGCTGATGCACGCCATCTACAACATGCGGATTCCGATGTTCAATGAGCGGAACCTTTTCGACGCGTTGTATGAGGGGCTGGACCGGCTTGATCGCATCGACGGCCAGAAGTACATCATTCTCATCGCTTCGGGCCGCGACACCTTTTCCAAAATCACCCTCGACACGATCCTGAAGAAGGTAAAAACTACCTCCAATGTGACGATTTTCTCCGTCTCCACCGGGGGCTATCTGCGCGCCATGACCGAGGGCGGCCCCGGTTTTCGCCAGCAATTGAGAGATATCGACTACGACCAGGCCGACAACCAGATGCAGACTTTCGCCCGGCTCACCGGCGGAGCCTGGTTCGAGCCCCGCTTCTCCGCCGAAATGCCGGATATTTTCAATCAGATCAACCAGGACATCCGCAACAAATACGAATTGCTCTACCACCCCACCAACCCCAAGCAGGACGGCTCCTATCGCAAGCTGCGGGTGGAGCTGGTCGATGACGAGGGACACCCCCTGCGCATGCAGGACGAAAAGCACAAGCCGCTGAAGTACGACGTCATTGCGCGCGACGGCTACCGTGCGCGGCAGGAAGTGGAATAAGCCGCTCGATTCGCCGGGCGTCCGGTGGGATGAAGCGGACTAAGAGGCCGTCCAACGACTGGCATTGAGTTGAAGGGTGCGGGCTTCAGGTGAAGGGTACGGGCTTCAGCCCGTACATCAAAGGCTGGACAGGGGCGGGGCTTTAGCCCCTGAGGGGCGATTCCTGCCGCAAATTGCATTCCCTCGGCGGCTAAAGCCGACAATCGCAATCGGACACAAATGGACGGGCTGAAGCCCGTCCCCTTCAACCCCATAGTTTCTGGACAGCGTCTAAGAACGTGCTCGGCCCGGCGTCTCATTGGGATTTTCCGGCAATCTTGACGCGTCTCTTGAAAACAACACTCGTCGACATGCGACGGACGCCGTCAAGCTGCCGGTCGCGGGGACTTGAGTCGAGCCAAGAGCGGCCTTATTAGAATTGGCGATAGAAGTCGATGGCGTAGTACACCACGACCACCAGCGTCATCGCTGCCGCGGTCCACAACGCCGCCCGCATTACCGGCTCAATTTTGTGAACTTTGGCAAGCATGGCGGCTTGCTCGTTCCTCATGCGATCGAACGAATCATCCAGAATGATCTGGTCTTCCTCATCGCGTGTGAGCCGCCCGCTATAAATCTTGAGGGCGAGCACCAAAAGCACCAGGACGCCCCAGACCGACCACATGACGGGAACAAATCCTTGCATACTCCACCTCCGAAAACTCTTCTGGTCCCAGATACCGGCGGGTCCGTGAAACGGGAAACGCGGTCTCGTGGATAGAGGGGCCGTACGGTTCAATATGATAGTCCCGGACGCGGACGTTCGTCGTGATAAAAATCACACCGTTTTCCTTTCCCGGAAAGGGCTTGAAGCCCGAATGCCCATTCACTTCACCTGCCGCCGCTGATCCGCGCTCCCCTTTGCGACCGGGAGAGGCCTTGTTGCATCTAATGGGCAACCGCGGGTGAGCTTGTGCCGGAGCCCGTGGAGGAATAAAGTGAAGTAAGGCAACAAATTCTCAGGACTGGAGATCGCATGGCCACCACAACCATTGCCCCGCACGAGGAAGTTGCACCGCCCCAGGAAACCGTTAAGAAAGCGCCCCTGGAATTAACTCCGCAGGCGATCGCCAAGGTGCGCGAGATCATGGCCACCCAGGACCCGCTTCCCGCCGGCTTGCGCATCGGCGTCGTGGGCGGCGGATGCTCCGGCTTCCAATACTCGATGGCCTTCGAAAACCAGGCCGGGATGATGGATAAAGTATTCAATTTCGCCGACTTAAAGGTATTCGTCGACGCCACTTCGCTCATGTATCTGAACGGCTGCATCGTGGACTACGTCGAAACCCTCGAGGCGGCTGGATTCAAGTTCGAAAATCCCCAGGTCAAGAGCACCTGCGGCTGCGGCTCGTCCTTCAGCGTTTAACCGTCATTCGGCCACGCTTCGGGCTTCTTGAGGCAATCTTGTCGCGGAACAAACAGAGCCTCCGGCCCGTCCGGAGGCTTTGCCATTTCCGATGGCCGCAGGCAGCCGCTTCTCGCCAGCCGGCCGGCTGATTTTCAGAACCCGCTGAAAAGCCGCGAACGAGGGGCTCTTTCTGCCTCAAAACGGGCGACCATACCCCCCAAAAGCGGCGCTAAGAATGTATCGAATCGCTGGCCGTTAATTTAGCATTGACTTAATTAAGCAAATACTGCAATATTCCCTCGTGGACGCCTTTCTCGCCCTTGCCGATCCGCATCGCCGCCGCATCATCGAGCTGCTTGCCCAGGGCCGCCGCAGCGCCGGCGATATTGCCGCGCGGTTTCCCATCAGCGCTCCGGCGGTTTCGCAGCACCTCAAGACTTTGCGCAAAACGCGGCTGGTTCACGTTGAAATTCGCGGCCAGCAGCGCATCTACGCGCTCGCGCCCGATGGCTTTCGCGAGATCGACGAATGGCTGGGGCGCCACGTTCGCTTTTGGAACAGCCGCTTGGACCGGCTCGAGTCGGCGATAGCGCAGGCCGTGGCGCCTGTCCCAATTCTCGCGGCGCC
>JBAUBR010000038.1:0-9573 GCA_049676965.1 Occallatibacter sp. | reverse complement strand
GGGCGACCGCACCGGCGCGCTGGCCATCGCATCGCGGCTGCGCTCGCGCCATCGCGATACCGCTTTTGCGCTGGTCAAGGATTCGGCCGCGCTCATGAACTCCATCGAGCAGAAGTTCGACGCGCTCGACGAAATTCTGCGCGGCCTGTCAGCCATACTCGAGCTTACCCCGCGCATCTCCGACCTCATCGTGAGCTACGGCGAACGGCTCTCCAGCCGCATTATTGCCGGGGCGTTCCGCGAGCACGGTATCGACTCGGCTCATGTGGATGCGCGAGAGATCATCGTCACCGATTCGCAGTACCAGAAAGCCATCCCCATCGACCCCGCCATCGAGAAGCGCGCCGCCGACAAGCTGCCCCCGCTGCTCAAGGAGCGCAAAGTTCCGGTGATGGGCGGCTTCATCGGCGCCAATGAGGCCGGCATCACCACCACGCTGGGCCGCGGCGGCTCGGACTTCACCGCGGCCCTGCTCGGCGGCGCGATGGGCGCCGAGGTCATCGAGATCTGGACCGATGTGGACGGCATCATGACCTCCGATCCGCGCGTCTGTCCCGATGCGCTGCGCGTGAAAGTCGTCAGCTTCGAAGAAGCAGCCGAGCTGGCCTACTTCGGCGCCAAGGTGCTGCACCCGGCCACCATCCTGCCCGCGGTAAGGAAAAACATTCCCGTGCTGGTGCTCAACAGCCGCAATCCAACCTGCGAAGGAACGCGCATCACTTCGCTCGCTCCGCACTGCAAGAGCCCCTTCAAGTCGATCGCTGTCAAAAAGAAGCTGAGCATCATCGACGTGGTGGCCAGCCGCATGCTGATGACCCACGGCTATCTTCGCGAGATCTTCGAAATCTTCGACCGCCACAAGTGCCCGGTGGACATGGTTTCGACCAGCGAAGTCTCGGTCTCGCTCACCGTCGATTCAAACGATAAATTGCCCGCCGTGGCCGCCGACCTGAGCCGGCTCGCCGACGTGAAGTACGAGGGCCGCAAGGCGCTGGTGTGCATGGTGGGCGAAGACATTCGCGGCAAAAGCGGCATGGCCGCGCAGGTCTTCACCGCCATCCGCCACATCAACGTGCGCATGATCTCGCAGGGCGCGAGCGAAATCAACATGAGCTTCATGATCGACGAAGACGACGCCGACGAAGCCGTCCGCTCGCTGCACGCCGCGTTCTTCCAGGACCCCGACCCGGAGATCTTCGATGTGGAAGCGAGAAAGCAGCTTCTAGCTTCTAGCTCCTAGCTTCCAGCTTGTCTGTGCTGAGTCCAACTTTGCCATCGATCGTATCGACCTTGAGGCATTCCGCGGGTCGAGAATCGCTGGATGCCCATTCTGAGCGCCGCCACTCTTGAGCTAAGGCCGGGGAACCACAACGGCCGGCCGCGTGGTATTTTGAGCTAGGGGCTAGAAGCTAGAAGCTAGCAGCTCCGGAAGAGACCATGCTTCTCCTCGTTCTCGGCAAAGGCAAAACCGGTTCGCTCGTTGCGGAAGTGGCGCGCGAGCGCGGCCATAGCGTGCGCGTGCTCGACCAGGCCGAGAACCGCGGCGCTTCGGCGCTCACCGCTCCCGCCGTGGCCGGCGTCGACGTATTCATCGACTTCACCACGCCGCACGCCGCTCTCGAAAACATGCGCGCCGTCCTGGCCCTGGGCGGCCGCATCGTCGTCGGCACCACCGGATGGTATGACAAGCTCGACGAGATGAAGGCGCTGGCGCAACGCCGCGGCGGCAGCTTGATCTACGGATCGAACTTCTCCGTCGGCATTCAAAAGTTCTTCCGGCTCACCGAGGTGCTCGCCCAGCTCGATGGCTACACATTCGAAGTCAGCGAGACTCATCACACGTCCAAGCTCGACAGCCCTTCAGGCACAGCGCTCATCGTGCGCGACATCATTGAGGCTGCGCAGCCGGGAACGAAGGTCGAGATCAAGTCGCACCGCATCGGCGACGCCGCCGGAGAGCACGTGGTCAGCGCCAGCTGCGACAGCGATACGCTGATGCTCAAGCACGAAAGCCACAACCGTCGCGGCTTCGCGCTGGGTGCGGTGCGCGCTGCGGAGTGGCTCAACGGCAAAACCGGCGTGTGGGATTTCCGCGAAATCTTCAACCAGTTGTGAAGAGATAATTGCGGCCGGAATTCACGGAGCCAAGTGTTTCTCTAAACACACATTTTCACGCGGGGATGGCTATCCGCATGACACGCGTGGATGGTTCGGGAATGGGTAGCCCGTCTTCGCGCATCCCTTCAATATGCAACTCGATTCCCTCGCGAAGCAGCTTTTCGGTTTCTTCGATCGTCGCCGCCGCCACGCCGAGACCCGGCAAGTCCGGGGCATAGGCGCTCCAGCCGTTCGAAGTTTTCTCCAACACGACCGCAAATTCCTTCATTTCAAATTCGCCTGCTTGAGAATGTTGTTGTAAGTTCCCTTGTGATCGTGATTCTACGCTCGAAAGATTTGTAGCCTTAGCGCCCCAGGTCTCTGACCGTTTGTTTTCTTACCAACTTGGGTGCCCCAGGTCTCGATTCTGAGACCTGGGATACCACTATGCATCAGGAACAAGTTCAAGCGGCCGGGCGCCTTTCGCGCCACCAAATGGAACTCACTGCTGTTTATTTGACGAGAACGACGCCTTTTCCTCCATCTCTGCTAATCGCCTTGCCAAAAACCGCTTGTCTACTTGCTGCGTCGCGAGCAGAAGTGCCTCCCGGTACGCATGCACGGCAAGTCCCCAGCGTTCCAGCCTGCGCAGCAGATCGGCGCGAGCCGCAGCCAGGAGATAGTAGCCGCGCAACTCGCCGCGCTGCTCCAGTTCATCGAGCAGACGAAGGCCTTCTTCGCAGCCTTCGGACATAGCCACTGCGACGGCGCGATTCAATTCGATTACGGGCGACGGCGACATACGCAGCAGCACGCTGTAAAGCGCGGCGATCTGCGCCCAATCGGTCCAGTCTGCGCTTGCCGCCTGCGCATGAACGGCGGCGATGGCCGCCTGCACCGAGTACGGGCCTGGAGCCGCGCGTAGTGCCGCCTCGGCCAGCGCCAGCCCTTCGTGAATCTTTGCCCGGTCCCACAAATGCCGATCCTGCTCTTCAAGTAGGATCAATTCGCCTTCGCCGCTCCTGCGCGCCTCGCGCCGCGCGTCGTGCAACAGCATCAGCGCCAGCAAGCCGCGGACCTCCGGCTCGCCGGGCAATAGCTCGACGAGCAGCCGGCCCAGGCGGATGGCCTCATCGCTCAGCGCCCGGCCCTCGCTGGCCGCGTTGTATCCTTCGTTGAAGACGAGGTACACCACCAGCAAAACCGCCGCGAGCCTTTCGGCCAGCTCATCCCGTGGTGGAGTGCGATACGGGATGCCGGCATCGCGAATCTTCTGCTGCGCGCGCACCAGCCGCTGCGCCATGGTCGGCGTCGGCACCAGAAATCCCCGCGCGATCTGCTCCGTAGTAAGCCCGCACAGCGTGCGCAGCGTAAGCGCCACCTGCGCCTCGACGACCAGCGCCGGATGGCAGCAGGTAAAGATCAACCGCAAGCGATCGTCTGCGAGCAAATCTTCCTCGGCGTTGAAGGCCGGCCACTGTTCGAGTGTTGCGAGAGCCCGGCCCAGCACTTCCGGATCGCCGCCATCTTCCCAGCGCGTCTTGCGGCGCAGCGCGTCAATCGCCTTGTGCCGTGCGGTCGAGATCAGCCAGGCGCGCGCATTGGCGGGCACACCCTGCCGCGGCCAATGTTCCACCGCCGCCGCAAAAGCCTCCTGCGCCGCCTCTTCGGCCAGCTCGAAGCTGCCAACGAGACGGATCAGCGTGGCCACGATCTGGCCCCACTGCTCGCGATAAATCTGGTCGATTGCTTCCTGCTCGCTCACCGCCGGTCGCGCCTCAATCCCAGCGTATCCGGTTCCGCGCCGGCGCCGCCAATGCGCGAACAGGCCGTTCCGCTACTTCTTCCTGCCGATCTCGCACAGCATGTCGGAGTGAATGTTGAGGCCAATATTGGTCATATTGTAAAAATGCTCGCTGGCAACCAGCCATGCGATCTCGCAGATGGCGCGTTCGGAAAAGTGACCTGCCAGGCGTGCGAATGTGCCGGGATCGACTTTCTTTTCTCGCGTCAGCTCGGTCACGTAGTCCAGCGCCGCGCGATCGGCATCGCTGAAGAGCGGGCTGGTGCGGTATTGGTCCAGCGCATCGAATTTGGCTTCGTTCACTCGCGCCTTGATCGTGAACGAACGGCCGATGTCGATGCAGAACTCGCACACGTTGATGCGCGCCACGCGCTCCCGCACCAGGAGAATCGTCTCCGGCGTGAGCGTCAGTTTTTTGTCCAGCTTGCTGATCTGCCCATAAAACTGGCCGAACGCAAGAGGCATTCGGGCGACGAACACCTTGATCGGCGTCAGCACCTTTCCGAACTGCCGCCGCGCCATGGAATACACCAGCTTGAGCATGAAGCCTTCCGGCTTTTCAATCGGGGCAAGATAGGTTTCGACGGTATTCTCCATAGACAATGCTCCAGTGATTTGCCCCAGGTCCTTCGCGAAAGACCTGGGGCGGCCGTTGCGATTCCATCCGGCGACAATTCGCCGGACTATTCAGTCGACAAATTACATTCAAGGCCGCGGCATCTCGAAGATCGGCCGCACCTCGATCGAACCGAACGATGCGGACGGAATGCGCGCGGCGATGTCCGTCGCCTCGTCGATATTCTTCGCTTCGATCAGGTAGTAGCCGCCGAGCTGCTCCTTGGTTTCGGCGAACGGCCCGTCGGTGACTACCTTCTTTCCGTCCTTCACTCGCACGGTAGTGGCCTTATCAGTGTCATGAAGCCGGTTTCCGCCCACATAGTTGCCGCTCGAGATGATTCCCTGCGTGAACTTGCCGAACTCGCCGGTCATCTTTGCGGCATCGGCCGCGCTCAGTGCGTTCCAGGCGCCCTCGGCGCCGTAAATCAGCAGAAGATATTGCATGGCATTCAGGCCCTCCATTGGCCTGTTCTGCTCACTAGTCGAATGGGAATTCGCGTTTTCGACAACCGGCCCAAAAGTTTCTCCGGATGAATTGAAGCGGCGGCGTGTCAGCAAGAACCATCGCATTGACCCGAAATCAGTCTTCCGCGCCGCGCCGCCGAAGCGCATCTTTCTTCAGATCGGGCTGCGAGCCGCCCAGTCGCGCCAGGCGCAGAGCGCTCTCGCGCTGAATCAGCGCCAGCAACGCGGACTTGAGCAGTGGACCGTTCTCGCGGATCCCGGTCAGAGCCCGCCCCTGCGCAAGCAAAGCATCGTCGATCGTCGCGGTCATGCGCATTTTTGGCGCCTCGATTCGCATTAATCATTATGATCGCTAATGCTGATAGAGATGTGTCGACTTCGCTGCGACAATCCACAGTTCGGCGCCCCTCCAGCAGATATAAACTTCTCTGTGATGGAAACTACGGGTTGCGGTACGGCTCTCGTTACCCCGTTTCGCACGGACGGGTCGATCGACGAAGCGGCGCTGCGGGCGCTGGTGAACTGGCAAATCGATTCCGGAATCGACTTTCTGGTGGCCTGCGGCTCGACCGGCGAAGCGGCCACGCTCGAAGAAGACGAGTGGCTGCTGGCGGTGCGCCTGGTGGTGGAGGCAGCCGCCGGACGCGTGCCGGTATGGGCCGGCTGCACGCACAACTCCACGCGCACGCTGCTGCGCCTGGCCGCGCCGCTGCGCAGTATCCACGGTCTTGAAGCCGTGCTCTCCGCCAACCCCTACTACAACAAGCCCTCGCAGGAGGGCCAGTTCCAGCATTTTCTCGCCCTGGCGAGAACGGTCGATCCGCTCCCTGTTGCGCTTTACAACGTTCCCGGACGCACGGCCGTGAATTTGGAACCTGAAACGGTGGTGCGGCTGGCCGCGGCCGCCCCCAACATCCAGGCCATTAAAGAAGCCAGCGGCAAGCTGCCGCAGATCGCCGCGCTGGTGCACAGCCTGCCGCCCGGGTTCAAGGTCTTTTCCGGCGACGACAACCTGGCCCTCGCATCCATCGGCATCGGCGCGCAGGGACTGATCAGCGTGGCCTCGAACGAGGCGCCCGCCGAGGTCGGGGCCATGATTCGCGCAGCGCTGCGCAACAACTGGCCCACGGCGCGCGAGATCGAGCGCAAGTACATGCGCCTGTTCGAAGCCAACTTCTGGGAATCGAACCCCGCGCCGGTGAAAACGGTGTTGAACCTGATGGGCCGCTGCACCGACGTGCTGCGCCTGCCGCTGGTTCCTCCCACGGCCGCCGTAAGCACACGGCTCGAGCGCCTCGCCGGCGAACTTGGCCTGCTGAAGTATGCGCCGCAGCCCGAAGGCGATCTGCGGCTTTACTGAGCGCGCCGATCCGGGTGTGCGCAGAGTGACTCGCGGCGATGCGGCAAATGCCGCACTATCCCGTTGCTCCTCGTTTCCACGCTGTGCTACCGTTGGGCGGTTCCCGGCAGCCGGCAAAGCAGAGCGGTACGTCTGCCTGCGAAACGTAAGGAGAGTTCCCCAATGAGCTTGTCCCCTTCGGCGCAACCCTCGAGTGGCACAGACACCGACAGCCCCGCCGCTTGCCAGGATCTTCCCACCCACGGCCAACTGCTGACTGCGCTGTCCGCCGCCCGCGCGCAGGCGAACGGCGGCTTCAACCTGGATATGTGGGGCGTGATCGTGAATCGCGATGGCGTGGTGTGCGCGGTTGCTTTCACCGGCGTCAACCGCGGCGCGCAGTGGCCCGGCAGCCGCAACATCGCCGCGCAAAAGGCCAACACCGCGAACGCATTCAGCCTGCCTAACCTGGCGCTGTCCACGGCGAACCTCTATACCGCCACGCAGCCGGGTGGCAGCCTGTTCGGCCTCCAGGCCAGCAATCCCATCGATCCCTCCGTCGCATATCGTGGCGATCCCGCGGATTATGGGCAGGCGAACGATCCCATGATCGGCTTTCGCATTGGCGGCGTAAATGTATTCGGCGGCGGCCTGGCGCTCTATAACAAGCAGGGTCAACTGCTCGGCGGCCTCGGCGTCAGCGGCGATTCCTCTTGCGCCGACCATAACATCGCCTGGCGCACGCGCAACAATCTCCAGCTCGATTATGTTCCCGCGGGTGTGAGCGGCGACGCAACGAGGCCGGACAATATTGTCTACGACATCACCAACGCGCCGGGATTGCAGATCGGCGTTAGTGCCGGCGGCTGGGGACATCCAGCCTGCAGCAGCGCCGCAACTAAAATTGCCGGCGAACTGCCGGTAGTACGGTAACCGCAACCGGTGGGCAGCGGCGGCTTGCGAATGAAAGTGGGCCGCCTGCACTCAAGTCGCTGAACCTGGTTCCAGCCGGAGGTGACCCGCGCACTCACCGGGAGGATTTCTCAATGAATCCAAGTTGGAGTGGTCGACGAGCTGCAAAGTTTGTAACGGGCATAACCGCATGCGCCTTGTTGGCCACTTCATCGCGTGCCGCGGCGCAGGCGCAGCCCGGCAGCCAGCCCGAGCCGAATCGCGCCGAGCTCCTCAAGGTCAAACCCGACATCGCCGGCATCCGCAACGGCCATTTTCTCGAACCCGATCCGATGGACTTCGCCGACCACACCGGCTACATATCCATCTTCGACGGCAAGACACTCACGGATTGGGACGGTATGCCGGGCGTGTGGAAGGTCGAGGACGGCGCCATTGTCGGCGAATCCACGGCGCAGCACAACGCCGGCAACAGCTTCATCGTGTACCACGGCGCTGAAGCGAAGGACTTCGACCTCAAGCTTGAAATCAAGGCGGAGTGGGGCGGCGGCAGCGGCATCCAGTACCGCAGCAGCACCGGCATCCCGCCGGGGCGCACGGCCGGCAAGGGCGAAGCGCCGCTCAATCCGCGCTGGGTCATGATCGGCCCGCAGGCCGATTTCTGGTACCCGGTGAACGACGCCGCCAAGCAGTACAGCGGGCAGCTCTACTCGCAAAACACTTCGCGCGGCATCATCGTGTGGCGCGGCCAGGTGGTGCAAACGCTGCCCGGCAAGCTGCCGCAACTGGTCGGCGTCATCGGCGACCGCAACAAGCTCGGCGCCTACGTGAAAGACGGCGAGTGGAACCAGTACACGATCATCGCGCGGGGCGGTACCATCATTCACATCCTCAATGGCCAGTTGATGGCGGTGCTGGTCGACGACGACCCGAGCTCATCCAACAATGTCTCCGGCCTGATCGGCCTGCAGATCGAAGGCATTCCCTGCAAGGTATCGTTCCGCAACTTGTGGCTCAAAAAGATCGACTGAAGGGTACGATGCGTCTTGGAACCGGTCCAATAACTTGGTTTTGTATGAAGGGTACGGGGTTTACAGGCTGCGGAAAAACTCATCCACATGGAGGCCTTGTAACAGGGCACGACTTCAGTCGTGCCGCAAACGCAGCAGAATGAACGACGGGCTTCAGCCCCTGCGGCAGTTTTCGATGGATTCAGCGATGAACCGGGTCTTTTTCCGCAGTACATTGGAGCCTGCAAATGATCGGGCTTTAGCCTCTGAAGGAGGATTCTTCAGGAATTTGCATTCCCTGAGCGGCTGAAGCCGGAGGCCAAAATCAACTCTTAATGTACGAGCTGAAGCCCGTACCCTTCAAAGCGCCTGGTTTCTGGACAGGTTCTTAGAGTTGCGCTCCGTCGAGTCGAATCAGCGTTCTAGCCGGCCAGCTCGGCTTTGACCATTTCGCTCACCACGCGGCCCTCCGCGCGCAGGCTTGCGGCCTGCACCCTGGCTTGCACGGCTTTGATCACGGGCCCGATGTCCTTTGGCCCCGGCCTCCGGCCCATCGAAGCTTCAAGCTCGGCGATCGCCTCGCGCACCAGATCGCGCAAACCAGCTTCATCCAGAGCCTTGGGCAAGAACTCTTCGATCACCACGATCTCCGCGGCCTCGATGGCGGCCAGTTCCGGCCGGTTGCCCTGAGTGAACTGCTCGAATGAGTCGCGCCGCTGCTTGATCATCGTCGCCAGCGCCTGCTGCTCCTCGGCCGGCGTCAGCGGCCCGCGCTTCTCGATGGCCTTATTCTTGAGCGCGTTCTTGATTAGGCGCAGTGTGCCCGTGCGCACCTTGTCGCCGCCCTTCATGGCCGTCACAATCTGCTGGCTGATCACTGCGTCGAGTGCACCTGCGTCGCTCATCCGTCTCCTTCCATTCCACCTGCGAGTTTACTGGAAACACGCGCGCGGCACAGAAGTTGCGAATCGCCGAATTCGCTCGAAGCGCTTGTGTTTACAGGGCAAAACGCAACCTTGTCCGAGGGCCGGGCAGCCTGGAACTTTCGCCCTCTTCATCCATCCATTACCGGGGTGAGAAAAATGAACACCATGTTAAAAATGGTCGCGTTGCTCGGCATGGCGCTGGTGAGCGTTTCCGCTCTCCAAGCGCAGCAGAATGCCGGTCAGAATGCCGAACCGGCGCGGCCTGGCTCTATTAATTAGTCGATCCTGAAAAACAGGTAATACTCCTATAAAACCTGATGAAACGCGTTGTTTTATGGTCTAGAATTTCCCTGAAGGCGCAGCAAATGGCCTGGAAAGCGGGGAAAAACGATGCGGCCCAAG
>JBAUBR010000037.1:0-4000 GCA_049676965.1 Occallatibacter sp. | reverse complement strand
GCAAACATATGGACGAATTCATCTCCGCCTACAATCAAACCGCCCATCCCTTCGAGTGGAAAAAGCAAGTCATATTCCAGAAACACCCCAGAACACTGTACGCCAACTTATGCAACTAGGTACTAGGTTGAAGACCAGAACGATCAGAGCCACCACCAGCAAAATGTGAATCAGGCTTCTATCTTCAGAAGGGCCGAGCAAAACTCAGTGTCGTGTCGGAGAACGGCAAAGAGGCCACCATCGCGCTTCTCTCCGCGGGCGACTTTATTGGAGAGGAGACCCTCGCGATGGTGCCTGGACTCCGCCTGGCCACGGCCACTGCCGATAACGCGTGCACGGCGCTCGTGATTGGACGAAATGAGATGATTCGGGTTATGCATGAAGAGCATTCCTTCTCCGACCTGTTCTTGTCGTTTCTACTGGCCCGCAGCATGCGCACACAGGCCGATCTTGTCGACCAGCTCTTCAACTCAAGCGAAAAACGGCTGGCGCGAATTCTCCTGTTGATGGCGGAATACGGTAAGCCGGGTGAACCGGACACTTCAATCCCGCCCATTACGCAGGAAACTCTGGCGGAGATGATCGGCACCACACGATCCCGCGTCAGCTACTTCATGAATCGCTTCCGGAAACTCGGCTTCATCGATTACGACGGCCGCATCCAAGTACACAAGTCGCTGCTCAATGTTGTCCTGCTTGACCAATTGACTGAACGCAGCGCTTAGATGCCGCCCGTTGTTTTCGTCCCACAGAATAATCTGGACGGACCGATCAGAAAGCTTCATGTGCGGGATACGCGGCTTGTCCCTCATTCCGCATGCGCAGGTCCTCAGCACAGACGATCTGCCACCACAAACAATTTGATTGCGGAGGAATAATATGACTAAGGGCTCTAGCTAGGCCTTTGACCGCTTATTTTTGTACCAATACTGGTGCCCCAGGTCTCGATTTTGAGACCTGGGATACCTCGGCGTCAGATACAAATTCACGCGGTCAGAGGCCTAGAGACTTCACGCGTTGCGCAGCATTCCGCCGTCGATGAAATGGGTGCTGCCCGTAACATACGCGGCGTCATCCGATGCAAGATAAACCGCCGGTTGTGCCACCTCTTCAGGCTTGCCCCATCGCCCCATAGGGATTTCCGCCAGAATTCGGTAATTCAATTGGGCGTCGCTCTCAACATCTTTGTCGATCGGTGTGTAGATAGCGCCAGGACCAATATTATCCACGGTAATTTGATGTGGGACCGGTTCGACAGCGATAGTGCGCATCAAATTGCGAAAGCCGCCCTTGGTCGCGCAATAAGGAGCGTTCGTCGGCATGGGAAGATCTCCATGAATCGACGAGTTATTGATGATGCGGCCGCCGGCCCCTTGCGCTATCATCTGCTTCGCGGCAGCCTGAGAGTATAGAAACGGCTCGGTAAGATTCACTGCCATGATCTTCTGCCATTCTTCCAGTGGGTAGTCGACGAAGGCAAACTTCTTCTCGATAGCGGTGCAGCTTCAAGCTCCAGAGTTGGCACTTGAGCTGGCCTGCACCCTTGCGCCGCTTCTGAGAGCCTGAAATCATAAATGGAACTAGATGCCGGAATTCATACAGATCGGTTTTCAGCCGCCTAAGCGTGCCATCGTCGGTGCTTCGAAGCCGCGCGTCTCAGTGCTTTGGATTCAGGGTGTGACACTCGCATGGATGCTTGTGGAATTCGGCGTTTCTGCATACGCAGCTGTAACGGCTCATAGCCCTGCGATGTTGGCCTTTGGCTCCGACAGCCTGGTGGAGCTCCTGTCCGCTACTGTTGTGCTCTGGCAGTGGATTCCGAGCATGTCTATCTCGGAACGGAGGGCAAGCCGAACAGCAGGAGTTCTCCTTTTTGTGCTCGCTTTCGTGGTTGCAGCGATTGCTGTTGCGTCATTGGCTCTGCAGTTGCGGCCTGCAACGAGTTACGCAGGCATGGCAATCACCATCGCGGCGTTGATCGCAATGCCTGTTCTAGCCTTCCTCAAGCGCCGTGATGCTCGTCGCAGTAGGAATGCAGCCTTGGCCGCCGATGCAGTGCAATCCGCTGCTTGTGCGTATCTTGCGCTCATCACGCTGGCTGGCCTCGCGATCAATGCAGCATTCCATGTCGCATGGTTCGATTCGGTTGCCGCTTTGGTGGCAGTTCCCATCCTCGTGAAGGAGGGTAGATCGGCTTGGCAAGTTCATCGCTGCGGATGCTGCTGAGGGCCTGATCTTCAAACTGAAGCAAGAGCACGGTTGTTGAGATGAGTGCGCGCCGCTAGCCAAGCCGTACTCATTTTGAGTGCAATTGTTCTCGAAATGAGAACGACGCTCACGTCCGTTGGGGATCTGCTCCCCATACACCCGCGCCCGGTGAATCGCGCTCTTGCCCTTGATGAACCCAACCACTGACGACACGGAATACTTCGTCAGGATCGAGATCATCATGTGTACATGGTCGGCCAGAAGATGCCCTTCTTCAATGCGGCACTCCTTCCGCTCGGCCAGCTTTCGGAACACCTCGCCCAAATGCTTGCGAAGGCTCCCGTACAGCGCCTTGCGCCGGCATTTGGGGATAAAAACAATGTGGTATTTGCACTCCCACTTGGAGTGGCTTAAACTCGACCATCGTGGATTCTCCTTGAAGTGTGCTTGGCAGCTCACCTCTCGGAGTTTCTTGGATGGACTCCCGCAAATGTCAAACTGCTACTGCCACCCCGGCAGAGCCGGGGAACTCCCGTTTGATTAGGAAAGACTTAGCGATGGCAAATTTTTTCGCTTTTCCTGCGCTTTTCGTCTGTAAACTATTGAAAATAGACATGTTATTGGTGGAGGCGGCGGGAGTCGGTCGGACTCCGGTACCTCAATCCACGTAACTTATTGACTCTGTGAAGTGCAAATCTGTCATGATTGGCATCATTTTCAGATCTTGGCACAATCCGGTCACAAAATGGGTTCAACTCGGACCCTGCTCACTTCTCAGCACCTTTCCACACTTCCCAATCAGATTTCATCATTCGAGCACTCTGAAGTGCTCTGGGACCCTTTATACATGATTCGCCCCCGATCAGTATCGGCCGGAAGCTAATGCGGCGCTTCGGATCTACCCGATGATCTTGATGTTTGCCGATTGAGCAATCGCAAACACTTTGACAAAACCGCTTCCCGAATCGATGTCGGTCGGACCAGAGGTGACAGTGAGAGCTCCTGGGGCGCAGCGGTCCCCGAAGAGCATGTACGCCAGCCCGGCGCCGCCAAGACGTGGACGCCAGCAGAGACCGTGAAGCGCGGGGAGACTGTCGTGCAGGAAGCGAGCCCAGGTGCGAGTGTGCGGGTATTGGCTCGGCGGAGTGTGAATCAGTTCTTCCTCCTTCAAGGAGGTGCGGCGGCGCGCGATAACGAGTTGGCGCAGCTGAGGGTTCGTCAACTCAACGACAACCAGGTCGGCGATGACCACGAGCTCGCTATAGCTTGAATCTTTGAGGCCGATCCGAGGGAAGGTCGGTGATGGAATGTGCTTCACGCCGTGGAAGATGCTTTCGAGTGCCGCCGCGGTGATGTTGTCGGCAGCGTATAGCGTAGGCACATTGGCAGCCGGAGCTCCAGGAAACGGATTGAATCGAGCGCCTTCCTCCTCGATCTCGATGCGTTTCCCGGTGTTCGGGTTATAGATATTACCCGCACGCGATTTACTATGGAAGCGCGTCAATGCCGAGCCCGCCTTTAGGATCGCGGTCTGGATGACGAGTGCGGGATTTGCCGCGACAGGCGCGGGCGGGCATTTAATAGGCATCGGCGGGACTGGCCGCGGCGCGAGCAAGCGAGAGAACACGTTGGGGATCAGACTTCAGTAGTTCGAGAGGCTTCCTTCCTCCGATGTTCGCGTTGGGAGTAGCAAAGAAGTAAGCGAAGTCCCACCCATTGGCGTGGCTCGGATACGCCTGGATGACCTGCCCAATTGTGGTCAGAGGCTCTCCATCCTGAAACTGGAAGCGCG
>JBAUBR010000036.1:0-37504 GCA_049676965.1 Occallatibacter sp. | reverse complement strand
CTGGCATCTCGACGCGTCTGATGGTTGCCCTGCACTATCTGAAATACCAGCTCGATCTGAGCGATGAAGGCGTTGTAGCCGCGTGGGTTGAAAATCCCTACTGGCAGCACTTCAGCGGCATGAAGTACTTTCAGCATCGTATGCCGATCGATGCATCGAGCATGACGCGCTGGCGCCAGCGGCTCGGGGATGCCGGCGCCGAGCAGATGTTACGCGCCACGATCGACGCAGGCATCGCGATGCGCGTGATTCGTCCCGCCGAGTTGAAGCGCATCAACGTTGACACCACAGTACAGACAAAAGCGATTCGTTTTCCCACCGATGCCAGACTCTATCAACGCATGCGCGAGCGGCTGGTGAAGGTCGCGCGAGCCGAGGGCTTGACCATCAAGCAGAGTTACAAGCATGTTGGCCGCCGCTTGCTGATGCAATCCAGCCGCTATGCCCATGCCCGCCAAATGAAACGCGCGCGAGCCTGCACGCGCAAGCTGAAAACGCAGTTGGGGCGCGTTGTTCGCGAGATAGAACGGCAAGTTACAGAGCCGACGGAGAAGCTAGCCAAGTTACTTGCAACGGCGCATCGGATCCAGGCGCAACAGAGGCATGACAAGAACAAAATCTACTCGGTTCATGAGCCTGAAGTGGAGTGCATCGCAAAAGGCAAGGCGGGCAAGCAATACGAGTTCGGCAATAAGGTCAGCGTCGCGGTAAGCAGCCGTGGGGGATGGTTCGTCGGGGCGAAGAGTTTCACTGGAAACCCCTATGACGGCCACACGCTGGCCGAGCAGATGAAGCAGGTTGCAAACTTAATCGGAGATAAGGTCGGCGAGATGCATGTGGACATGGGCTATCGCGGCCATGACTATGATGGCATGGTCACGGTGCATGTTGATAAACGGCGAAGAGGCAGGACACCACGAGCGCTATGGAGATGGATGAAACGCCGAGCCGCGGTCGAGCCCAGCATCGGACATCTGAAGAGCGAGCACCGGTTGGAACGCAATCGGTTGAAGGGCGTTGAGGGAAATGCGATCAATGCGGTGCTGTCGGCCGCGGCCATGAACTTCCATAAGCTTCTCGGAGCTTTTTGGCGTCTTTTTCTGTCCTACCTGTCGGGCATATGGAACGGACATTTGGCTTCGCAAGGTCCGCAACCCCGCTTGGCTCAATTCCAAAATGTCTAAACCGAGATTTTCAGGATCGACTAGCTATCACTTTGAAACTACCTGTTTCACCGACTCCTGTACCTTATTGGAGTCAGGTCCCTCAGAGTCTTCACCAAATTATCCGAAGGTTAGTGGACAGCTAAGCTTCTTGTTATTAGGAAGACCCTATGGGATAGGTCGTCGCTTCGATCCCGACTAGGTCCAACAAATCAAGTCACATATTTCGGCGGGTCAAGAGAGAGACTGTGTGCGCGGTTCTCTGATGAGGAGGAAGATGCATGCCGTTGCGAGCATTGGGAGCAGGCCTGCAACGAGGAAGGCGGGCGCGTAGGAGAAGCGGTCCACGAGGATGCCGACGGCGATGGTGAAGACGGTGCCGACGAGGCCGGCCGCGAATCCGCTCAGTCCGGTGACGGTGGCGACAACATCCTGCGGAAACAGGTCGGAAGGCAGTGTCAGGCCCATGGTGGACCAGCTTGCGTAGCCCCATAGTGCGAAGCAGATCAGTCCCAGCGCAACGTAGACGCTGTGCACGCCGGCTGCGGGAATGCCGGCAAGAATGGGCAGGCAGCTCGCGGCGCATACCCAGGTGCGTGCGCGGACGACGGGGACGCCGCGGCGGATGCAGTAGCCGGAGATCAGTCCTCCGGTAAAGTTGCCCAGATCGGCGGCGAGAAACGGCATCCAGGCGAAGAGGGCGATGCGCTTGAGGCTGAACCCGCGCGCGTCGCTCAGGTACTGGGGCAGCCAGAAGACATAGAACCACCAGATGGGATCGGTGAGGGCGCGGCCGAGGACGATGCCCCATACATTGCGCTCCCTGGCAAGCTTAAGCCAGCGCCGTGGTCCGCTCTCCTTGGAGGCAGGCGGCGCCTCCTGTCCGGCGCGGATGTAGGCCACCTCCTCCGCGGTAACCCTTGGCTGACGATGCAGCGGATAATATACGCGCAGCCACAGCAGCAGCCAGATGAAGCCGAGCAGGCCCGAAAACACGAAAGCAGCGCGCCAGCCAAAGGCCAACGCGATGAGTGGAATCGCCAGCGCCGCCACGGCTCCGCCCACGCTGGAGCCACTATCGAAGATGGCAACGGCGAGACTGCGCTCCTGGCTGGGAAACCACTCGGCCACCGTCTTGCTGGCCCCGGGCCAGTTGAAGCCTTCTCCAATCCCCAGCAGAAAGCGAAAGGCGGCGAAACTGAACACCGAGGAAGCGAAGCCGGTGAGGATGTTGATGACTGACCAGAAGACGACGGCCAGGGCCAGGCCCAGCCGCGTTCCCACGGCATCGAGAAAGATGCCGCCGAGGAGCCACGTAACCGCATAGGAAACCTGAAACGCACCAAGGATCTTGGCCAGCTCCGTGTGGGTGAGATGATATTGTGCGGTGATCAACGGCGCCAGTACGGAGAAGGTCTGACGGCTGATGTAATTGATCACTGTGGAAAAAAACAACGACCAGACAATCCACCACCGTACCCGCCCAAGGCCGCGAGCCTTGACCGGTGTTTCCCGCTGATGCGCAGTATCTGCTGGATTCATCGCTTCCGGCCAGGAATGCTCCTTCAGACGGCGTCTTCTGTGACCGGATGAGCGACGATCTCTTCTCGGCGCGGATCCCAATAGAGCTTGTTGCCGCTCCAGTACGACTGGGCTGCCATGATGCACACCAGTGCGTGGGAGAAGCCGTGATCGACGGTCGCGTTGGGCTGAGAGCGCGTCTGCATCGACTGCAGCCAGTTCACCAGATGGCCTACGTCGTCATCGTCCGGGCCGAGAGAGTTGGGCGCCGGTGCGCCGGGAACATGCACCGTCTCCTCGCCGTCTTGCGCGGGGCCCACGATGGGGAGCTTGGTGTATACCGGCCCCGACTCGGTCGGATCCCATTGCTGCCTTCCCCCTTCGCGGGTGACCGTAAACAGCGATGCGCCCTCGCCGCCGTAATTCTCGATGGTGCCGTCGCGCCCGTGAATGCGGGAGAAGCTGCGGTAACTGTTCCCGAAGATCGTCTTATAGGTATAGAGAAATCCCTTGGGATACACGATGGCCGTGACGCAGGTATCGGGATTGTCCCGGCCGTCTTTCCATGTGAAGACTCCTCCGTTCGCGACCACACTTTCCGGATAGGTTTCATCCGTCCAAAGATGCACCATGTCGCAGCCGTGACTAAGCCACTGATCGAAGATGCCCGCGGAAAAGTCCTTATAGAGCCGAAATTCGAGATAGACGTGCGGGTCGAATGGGCGGTCTGGTTTCCCCAGCAGCCAGCGCTTCCAGTCGGTGTCTTCTTCGCGCAGCTTCGAGGTCCGGCCATACAGCCATTGCTTCCACTCGGTGTTGATGTCGATCTCCATTTCCTTGCTGATGCCGGTGTCCATGGGAGTGAATCTCCACCGCTCTTCATTCACGTTCCACTCCTGCTCGATATGGACAATGCTGCCGATTCGCCCGGAACGAATGATGTCGCGCACGGCCAGGGGATAGGGTTGGCTGCGGTGCTGGGTTCCCATCTGGACAATCTGCCTGGATTGCTTCACCAGGTCGCGTGTCTCAATGGCCTCGGAGAGCACGTTGGCAAACGGCTTCTCCACATAACAATCCTTTCCCGCTCTCACGACCTCGGCGCACAATTTGGCGTGCTGGAAGTCGCCGGTCGCAATCATCACGCCGTCGATATCCTTCTGCGCCAGCATCTGCTCGGAGTACTTGAAGCTCTGCGGTTCCAGGTTGAAGAGCCGCTTGACCTGGGCAGCGCGATGCTCCCGCGCGAGGCTCCAGATATCGCAGACCGCAACTGTCTCCACAGGCATCTGCCTGGCCGCAAGCGAGACCATGTGCACATGCCCCTCGCTGCGATCGCCGCAGCCGAGTTGAGCGATGCGGATGCGATCGTTGGCGCCGAGGACGCGCGCATAGGATTTTGCGCCCATTCCCGCGGCAAGCATGGTGCCCGCGGCCTGTTTCACGAATGTGCGGCGGTCGATTCCCTCACCAGTATGTTCAAGCACGGCATTTACCTCCTGGCATTCCGCCCGCGAGATTAGGCACGAAGTCTAGCGGGTAAGAAAATTGCGTTCAATCGGGCTACGGAACAGCGTTGGAGAGGCGAAAATGACACGCGGCGGGATGCCGCCCTATCGCCTGCAAAAGAAAAACCAGCGGCCGGGAATTCGCATGGTCCTTAGGTTTCCCGGGTCATAGGTTGATCCACAATTTCTTCCGTCTGAGGGTTCCAGTAAAGCCTCTTGCCGCTCCAGTACGATTGGGCGGCCATGATGCACACAATCGAGTGGGAGAAGCCGTGGTCCACATTGGCATTGGGCGGGTTGCGCGACTTCATGGAGTTGAGCCAGTTCATGACATGAACCACGCTGTCGTCTCCCGGACCGCGCCCGTCAGGCGGATCAGCGCCTGGAACCTGGACGACTTCTTCCTGGTCGACCAATGGGCTCACGATCGGTACGCCTTTGAAATTGACCGACCCGGAAAATTCATCCCTGCCGCCTTCTTTACTGACCGTGAAGAGCGAGGCGCCTTCGCCGCCATAGTTTGCGATCGTCCCATCGCGCCCCTGGATCCTTGAGAAGCTTCGAAAACTGTTTCCAAAGGTCGTTTTATAGGTATACAGGAAGCCCTTGGGATAGGTAACCGCGGCCACGCAAGTGTCCGGATTCTCGCGTCCATCCTTCCAGGCATAGATACCGCCATTGGCCGTGACACTCTCGGGATATCTCTCATCGGTCCAGAGGTGCACCAGGTCGCTGCCATGGCTCAGCCACTGATCGAAGATTCCAGCGGAGTAGTCCTTGTAGAGACGGAATTCGAGGTAGACATGAGGGTCAAAGGGGCGGTGGGGTTTTCCAAGGAGCCATCGCTCCCAGTCCGTGTCCTCCTCGCGGAGCTTCGACTTGGCCTCGAAGAGCCACTTGTTCCACTCCATGTTGCGATCCTGCTCCATCTCGCGGGAGTTGCCGGTGTCCATCTTCACGAAGCGCCACCGTTCCTCGTTGACATTCCATTCCTGCTCGATATGCACGATATCGCCGATGCGTCCGGAGCGGACGATGTCTCGAACCGCCAACTGGTACGGTTCGCTGCGGTGCTGTGAGCCTACTTGGACCATTTGCCGGGAAGCCTTGACCGTATCGCGCGCCTCCCTGGCCTCGGAAAGCACATTGGCAAACGGCTTCTCCACATAGCAATCCTTGCCTGCGCGCACAACTTCCGTGCAAAGCTTGGCATGCTGGAAGTCGCCCGTTGCGATCATCACGCCATCGATATCCTGACGGGCGAGCATCTCCTCGGAGTATTTATAGGATTGCGGTGTCAGATTGAAGACCTCTTGAACCTGTGCTGCCCGCGCCTCTCTGGCCAAACTCCAGATGTCGCAGACCGCGACGGTCTCAACGGGAGTTTGCCCGGAGGCTAACTGGACCATGTGCACATGGCCTTGGCTGCGCGCCCCGCATCCGAGCTGAGCGATGCGGATGCGATCGTTTGCGCCCAATACCCGCGCATAGGAGCGTGCGGTCATTCCCGCCGCGAGCATGGCGCCGGCTCCCTGTTTCAAGAATGTTCTGCGATCCGTTCCGGAAATTGGCTCGTTGGTCACAAGATCTCCTATCCTTTCCGTAATCGCCGTGGCGTGCTGTCCCCTTGCAACAGCTCTTGTTACAGGCTCATGGAGAAACCAGTACTTCGCCCAGCTCATGTGCGGATTCCAGGTCCAGGTAGATGGTTGCATCCGGATGCGTGCGCAGGATAGTCGCGGGACACGCCGTGGAAACAGGCTCTGCGAAGGCACGCCGCACAATCTTCGCCTTGCGTTTTCCCGGCACGGAAACGATCAGCTTGGGCACACGCAGCAACGCGGGGATGGTGAGTGTAATGGCATATTCCGGCACCTGCTCCACGCTGCTAAACCAACCCTCCGCTGTTTGCTGCTGCCGGCATACGGCGTCCAGCTGGACGATCTTCGCATCTACTGGATCGGTAAAGTTTGCCACCGGAGGATCGTTGAAGGCCAGGTGGCCATTTTCTCCGATACCGAGGAAGCACAGCTGCGGGGCGGCGGAGCGAAGCTTCTCGGCATACTCGCGGCTGGTCTCGACTGGATTCGGAGCGCTTCCATCAATCTCAAAGAAGTCCTTCATCTGCACTTTACTTGTCAATTTTTCACGAAAATAGCGGCGGAACGAGGCGGGATGATCCTCGGCTAACTCCACGTATTCGTCCATATGAAAGCCGAGAACCTGATTCCAGGGAAGATCGGGAATGCCGGTAAGCGCCTCCAGCATCTTCAGCTGCGAGGCTCCCGAAGCAAAGATCACTCCGATAGAGCGATGACTTTTTGCTAGCTCGATCAGAGCGTTGGCCGCAGCGCGCGCCGCCGCTTCACCGGCAGCATGCGCGCTGGGATGAACTTCGACCTTCATCTTGCCGACCTGGTAGAACTTTGCTTCAACAACTCGTTCTGTCAATCGTGACTCCTTTGCATTGAAAACCCAGGTCTCTGGGAATGGGCAGGATAGATCCGCACGCCTTGAACCACGCGGTTGATCACTCCGTCGGGGCTGGGGTTGTCAGGATTCAATCCAATGCTCAAGCTCAAATGGTATCCGAGCAACTGGGGGCCCAGGATCTCAAAGGGTGTACGCAAAGCGTCGTTGGCATGCGGCGCGACGCCGGGGATAAGCACATCGAACAAGCCTTCCGATTCGGCTGGGTCTGCGATGCCGACCAGGCAACCAAGCCTTTTCATGCGAAGCTCACGGATCAGATCTGCTTCATAACGGCGGCGAGCCGGATCGCTGGATAACAGGCACAGGACGAGCGTGTTGGCTTTGACAAAAGACATCGGTCCGTGGCGCAGCCCCAGATAAGTTTCAGTGGCGACGGGAAAGCGGCCGGCCGTCATTTCGAGGGTCTTCAGTCCAGCTTCACGCGCCCATCCAAGCAGAGGCGATGAGGACAGGACCACGATCCGGTCGCGGACGCCGGCGGCCACGCCGCGGCATGCCCGATCGATGTCGGGCAGCAACGCGGCTGCGCGCTCGCTGAACTCATTGGCCGCAGCCGCAACCGAATCCGGTTGAGCCAAAAACAGCCCGGCAACCACCAGATTGGAAAACGAACCGGTCATGACCAGGCTCTGGTCATTCGTGCGGGGGTCAAGGACAATGAGCCCATCAAGACTCGCGTGGGACAATGCGCCGTCTTCATTGCAGACGATCGCCAACTGCAGAATGTCCGGCCGCAGGGTGCGAACGAGCTCGACAACGGCAGTGCTTTCCGGACTATTGCCGGAGCGGGCCAGCGAGATCACTGCGTCGACATCCAGCAGGTGTCGTTCCGCATCGACGAGCAGGTCGGTGGTGGGGACGACGCGCGCCCGCGGCCACGCTGCGGCCACAGCAGCCGCCGCGTAGGCCGAACTTCCCGCTCCCGTCAGCAGGACGCTAGCATCTTGCAGCTTGACGCCCAGTTGCAACCGCTCCGATGCGGAGCGAACCCTTTCCACCGTGATGGGCCAAAGAAGAGGCTGCCGAAAGATCTCCTGCAAAGTGAATTGGGGCGCTGTCTTGTGGCCATCCTCCGCGACTACTTTCGAATCTTGCGACATTGAAACTCCATTCCTCGTGGCAGGCGCGCTCCAGCTAGAGGCAAATCCGCAGAAAGCGATAGATCAAATACGAAGTCCTACGGGACAATATATTAGCATTGTGCAACCGTCAAGCCTTTCACTTCCATAGAAACGAAACCATTGTGCAAGGCCATTTCGCATGGTATGCAGGAACCCGATATTGATCTCGCCGTTTCTGGAGCGACCTTCTTTTCCGAAATTCACCGGGCGGCAGGCGCGGCCGCTTGAACCAGGCCCTTCAGTCCAACTTGCCCGCAAACCAGTAGCTCGAGCAATGCTCCTGCGCATCGCGTGGATGGCGGGCTGTCCGCAGGGCTCCTCAATCTGCCAAGAGATTACTATTGCCAGAAAAACGATTAAATTCATACTGCTCCGTATCACGAACTTGAGGAATCGAAATATTTCGCAAGTACAATCGATGAGACTTGTCTCTGCGCAACCATCGTTGCGCTCAAAGTTCCGGCTCGACCGAGTTCCCGGAGAGAAACGCCGCGAGAGAGGGTTTTCCAAGCATGGGCGCAACTGCAAAACGTGATCCGGCTGTTCCAGGACTTCGCCGCACGCTGAAACTTCACCACCTGATCTTATACGGCATCATCATCATTCAACCCACTGCGCCGATGAGCATCTACGGAGTAGTAAGCAATGCCGCCTGGGGCCATGTGGTCACGACCATTCTGATCGCCATGGTCGCCATGCTGTTCACCGCCGTGAGTTACGGCAGGATGGCACGCGTTTATCCCAGCGCGGGATCGGCGTACACCTATGTGGGCAAGGAGATTCACCCGCTGGCCGGTTATATGGTGGGCTGGTCCATGCTGATGGATTACATGCTGAACCCCATCATCTGCGCCATCTGGTGCAGCGTGGCAGCACAAAACATCGTGCCGCAGATTCCCTATGCCGCCTGGGTCGTGGCGTTTGTTCTTGTGTTCACCAGCCTCAATCTGCGCGGCGTACAAACCTCAGGCCGTGTGAACTCTCTGCTGGCCCTCGGCATGGGCATTGTGGTTGTCATCTTTGTTGCGGACGCAATACGCTATATCGCCATGGTGGCTCGGCCGGTGGGAGGCCAGTGGCTGCTGCCGTTTTACGACCCAACCACGTTCACGCCTGGCCGCCTGTTCCACGGCGCCTCGATCGCCGTTCTAACATACATCGGCTTCGACGGCATTTCGACGATGTCGGAGGAAGTGGAAAATCCCCGCCGCAACATTCTGCTGGCTACAGTCTTCACGTGCTTTGTCATTGGGGTGCTTTCCGCCATCGAGGTGTATCTGGCGCAGCTTGTATGGCCGGGGCGCTCGCCATTTCCTGCCGCGATGGTCGATACCGCCTTTGTGGAAGTTGCCCATCGCGTGGGCGGCAAGTTTCTTTTCCATCTGCTGAATGCAACGCTGATGATCGCCAATATGGGCTCTGGCATCGCGGCTCAATTCGGCGCGGCGCGCCTGCTCTATGGAATGGGGCGAGCCGATGCGCTGCCGAGAAGGATTTTTGGCGCTGTCAGCCCCAAGACGCAGATTCCCCATTACAATGTGCTGCTGCTCGGCGCCTTAACCCTGCTGGGCTGTTTCCTGCTGACCTTCGACAAGGGAGCCGAGCTGCTGAATTTCGGAGCGTTCATCGCCTTCATCGGCGTGAATGTGGCCGCACTCGTGCACTACAAATTTCGCTCCCGGGAGAAGGTCACGTTCGCGGTGTTGTCTCCGCTGTGCGGCATTCTTGTCTGCACCTTCATCTGGTTCAACCTCAGTCTCAACGCCAAACTGCTCGGCGCCGCATGGATGACCGTAGGCCTGCTGCTCTACTTCGTCACACCGAAATCAGCGAACGGCGAGGCGCCGGAGGTGCAAATTTAAGCAGGAGCGCCTCGACTGAGCGGGAAGGAAAGCTTCGTTGCCCGGTTTCCAGAGGCCTCCACGCATTTCCCGGCGGGCAAACAGGCCGGCAGGCACATTGCGCAGGGTAAACCTACTCAGGCATAATCAATCGAATTCGCTCTCAATCGAACCGAGATGCCTGATAGAAGTTCTCGCTCCCAGGGAAGATGGGGTGAGTTGGGAAATTGTTCCGACTACCGCCTATGCCTTGGCTTTTGCCGGATGGAGAGCTTGCGCGCGATGCACTCTTCTCCACGGGCGCTCTCCTAGTTGACCGGGGCGCAGGATTTCGGTCAAGCGCAGCATTTTTCTCTGATTGCGAGGCTGCTGGCCGGCACGGCAGGATCATCGCATAACGATGGAGAGGGAGCCATCCATGCTGGCGGAAGAGCGCCGCTTTCGAATATCCGAACTCCTTTCTCGGCAACGCACCGTGAGCGCTTCTGAGTTGATCGATATCCTTGGCGTGACGGCGGCGACGGTGAGGCGGGATCTGGCGGATCTCGAACGTAAGGGATTGCTCGTTCGTTCCCATGGGGGCGCAGTATCCAAGTTTTCCTCTACGAATTTCCAGCCTTCCTATGACACGCTGGGACGCACGAATCGCGAGGAAAAGCGAGCCATCGCGGCCGAGGGCGCCAAGTTGATCCTGGACGGCGACACCGTATTCCTGGAAGGCAGCACGACCGTCTCGGAGATCGGTTCCAGATTGCAGCACCTCAATCGCCTGACTGTGGTGACAAACTCTCCGCTCATTCTTTGCCAGTTGCAGCGCTACCCGGAGATCCACGCGATGTGCATCGGAGGAGACCTGCAGCGGGACGTGTTCTATTTATCGGGGGTCTGGGCGCAGCGGTCCCTGAGTGAAATTCGCGTCGACAAGGCATTTCTGGGGGTTAGCGGCATCGATCCCGCGTATGGCATGTCCACGGCCAACCACGCTGAGGCAATCATCAAGAAAGCCATTGTCAAGTCCGCAAAGATGCGTATCGCGCTGGTGGATCACAGTAAATTCGGCAAGCAGGGCTTTGCCTACGTGGGGCCTGTTACAGAGTTGACGACGCTGATCACCGATTCCGGCACCTCCCCGGCAGATTTGCGATCGCTCAAGGATCTCGGAGTGCAGGTCATCGTCGCGAGCGTCAAACCTGCCCGCAATTAAGAGGAACTAACAGTCGCTTCGCTCCTCCCGGCCTCCGAATCATGGCGCCCCATCCCGGCATCCTCCATCAGTCGGAACCGTGCTCCCTCGAGCGGGAGGTTCCCTGATGCCGGAGCGGGAAATCATCTTTGACGCAGGACATACGAGTATGGTGTCATCCCTTGACCGGTTCCGGAGGCATCCAAATTCGCGCAGAAACGAACAAGAATGCCGTCGATACGACAGAGTACGCAAGATCATGGTGGTGTAACAGATATGAATCGTAGACAACTGATGGCATTTTCCGCAGCGACATTCGCTGCACGGTTCGGCTTCGCTGGTCCGGTTGAGCAGCCGCGGATATCTGAAGCTCACTCCTCGAGCGAGGGTGACGACTTGCCCGAAAGACTGCTGCTCAAGGACTGGCGGCCCAAATCCATCTATAAGATTCCCGTGACGGAAGTTGCGAGGGCGCGGTATCCGGTCATCGACGTTCACAATCACGGGGTCAACAGCGCGGAAAAAACCCGGGAGATTGTGAAAGCCATGGACGCGACGGGGGTGGAAAGGGCCGTCATCTTTGCCGGTACGGGGAGGCCCGGGGGATTTGCGCAAGCCCGCGCGGTGTACTCCGCTTACCCGGACAGGTTCGACCTATGGTGCCTTTTCGACCTTCGCGGAGCGAACGATCCAGTTTTCGGGCCCGGCGCGTTGAGATCGCTGGAGGAGTGCCATCGCCTGGGCGCACGAGGCGTGGGCGAACTCCACGACAAGGGCAGGGGACTGGATGCCCCGGTGGGAACGGAGCCCAAAGGATGGCATGAGCCAGCCGAGTTCAGCGGCCCTGGCCCCCATCCGGACGACCCGCGCATGGACCTCCTGTTTGCCAGGTGCGCGGAACTAGGCATGCCAGTCAACATCCATATGGCGGATCCGATCTGGACATACCTCCCCATGGACAACCACAACGACGGCTATATGACTGCCTATCACTGGAGATTGGACGACAAGGCCGGCCTTCTAGGACACGATGGTCTGATGGACAGCCTTGAGCGCACTCTAAAAAGGCACCGCGGCACCACTTTTATTGCCTGCCATCTGGCCAATCTCGACTATGACCTCACGCGCCTGGGAGTTATGCTGGACCGCAATCCGAACCTCAACGTGGACTTCGCCGCGCGCATGGCAGAGATATCCACGATCCCACGTTTCGCGAATCAGTTCTTTCAGCAGTACCAGGACCGCATTTTGTACGGAACCGATTTCACCTACAGCCCGGGAGAGCTTCGCTCCACATTTCGAACCCTGGAAACCCTGGATGAGCACTACTACTACGAGGATTATCTTGATTACATTTGGCCCCTCTATGGGCTCGGTCTGCCGGATGCCGTGCTGAAGAAGATTTACCGTCAGAACGCTCTCCGCATTCTTGAGCCGGCACGCAAGGGCGCGGCCTGAACTTCGGCAGGTTCCGCCATCGGCGGCGGGCCGACTTTTCGCTTGACAAAATCAGCAGAAAGATCGTAAAACCATCAATCACAAGCAGAAACGTCAAATTTTGATCGAACACGAAGCCAATTCGACCAGCAGTTCAAAAGCAAAGACAAGAAGCCGTAGCGATTCATTGGGAACGGAACACTTCAAGGGAGCTAAGGACGGCGCAAATGAGCATGAATATGAGAATCGGCATCTTCGATGGTGCACAAGGTAAACGTGCCCTTCTTTTCTCATCATTGTTCGTGGTCCTTCTATGGGCAACAACGGCGCTTGCCCAGTACACCACGGCTCGCTTGAGCGGAACCGTCCAGGACAACACCGGTGCCGCGGTCCCTGGGGCGACGGTGATAGCGGAACAGGCCGGAACCGGATATAAGCAGGAAGTCAAATCGGGAGCGGCAGGCGAATACCTGTTTCCCAGTCTCCCAGTCGGCAGCTATCAATTGACAGTTGAAATGACCGGCTTCACGACCTATGTGCAAAAGGGTATCGATTTGGAGGTCGGACAGGCCGCGAGCCAGAAGATCACCCTGGCGATCGGGGCGATCACCCAACAGGTCACTGTGGAGGCAAATACAAACCAGGTCACCACGGACGACGCAGCGGTCGAGCAGGTCATCGGTGAAGAAAGCATTGAAAGCTTGCCGATGAACGGTCGTGAGGCGCAACAACTGGTGTTTCTGGTCCCCGGCGCGGTCGATGTCTCCTCGCAGAACTGCGGCGCCAATTGTGAAGGCGGCGTCTTGCCCGGTGAGCAATATGCGAAAGTCAATGGCGGCGGTGCCAACGGCGTCTATTACTTGTTGGATGGGGTGGACTACAACGACATGTATATCAACACCAATCTACCTTTCCCAAGTCCTGACGCGCTGCAGGAATTCAATGTGCAAACCGATAACATGAGCGCCGCTTATGGAAACGCGACCGGCGGAGTCGCCAATGTCGTGACCAAGTCCGGAACCGATCAAATCCACGGGGATGCCTTCGAGTACCTTCGCAATTATGCGATGGATGCCAAAAACTACTTTGCCACCTCTCCAAACCCGTTAAAGCAGAATCAGTTTGGATTCACCATCGGCGGACCCATTCTGAAAGGCAAGTTGTTCTACTTCGGTTCCTACCAAGGTACGCGTCAAAACACTTCCGACAATGGCCTGAATTCCCAGGTGCCAACCCTGGCCGAGCGCAACGGAGACTTCTCGGCGCTTCTTCCCGGTACGGTGTTGACGAACCCCAACACGAATTCGCCCTACCAATTCAACAGCCACAATATGATCAATCCGGCAGCCTTCGACCCAACAGCGCTTTATCTGATGAAATACATCCCCCTCCCCAACGACCCGCAAATGGGGCCTAACTATTTGAGTTACAACGGCGCTCCCTCTATTCAGGATACCGACGAGTACCTGGTCAAAATCGATTTCAACATTGGCAAGCATCATCTGAGCGGGCACTATTTTCAACTCAAATACAACGTCCCCATCATCGTTCCGCCCACCAGCAACATCTTTGAGGGCAATGGGGAGGATCCGCAAAGTCAGAGTCTGAAGAACATCAGCATCGTCGACATCTACACGATTTCGACCAAAACTGTTCTCAATAGCTATTTCGGACTGACAAGGAAGGACGGACTGACGGAATCGCCAGCGCCGTTCAATATCGCCACGGCGGGCGCGAACATTCCTCAACCCAGCAATTTTCCGGCGACGCTGAATGTCAACGTATCCGGGGAGTTTACCGTGGGAGAGCAGCCTTCTACAGGCACATGGAATCATAGCGACGTCTCCGATCGTGAAATCGCCACCTTTGTCAGGGGACCGAATGAGCTCCAGTTCGGGGGCGAATGGGAACACCTCAACCTGCCGATGGGAAATACATATCAAGCCGATGGCAACTACACTTTCGGCGGCGATCTGAGCGGAAACAATCTCTCCGACTTTTTGCTTGGAGCTGCGTCCGACTTTGTCCAGGCAGGCGGTTTGTATCTGAATTTCAGCGGCAACGACTGGAGCGCCTTCGTCCAGGATAACTGGCACGCGACCTCGCGGCTCACCGTGAGCGCGGGCGTACGCTGGGATCCATTCTTCCCCTACACGGACAGCGAGGGGCGGGTTGGATGTTTTGTGCCCGGAGCGCAATCGACGCGCTACCCCAATGCGCCTCAGGACCTGATCTTTGGCGGGAGCAATCACGACGCTGGATGTCCCGCATCGTCAATCTATAACAACTTGAGTAATATCGGCCCACGTGTGGGCTTCGCCTATCAACTGACGGCAGATGGCAAAACCAGCATTCGCGGCGGAGCAGGGTATTATTACCAGGCGCCCAACGGAGTCGCGTTTGAAGACGTCGTCGGCATCCCCCCGTTTGCTCCGATCGTGAGCATTTCGAACACCAATTTCACCAACCCTTATAGCGCCGCTGGTGTGAAAGACCCCTTCCCCGGATCGTTTGGTCCAATCGATCCCGGCGCTTCGGCGACATTTCCGCAGGATATCTCCTTTACGCAGATCTTCGATCGACACTTCCGCCTTCCTCAAATCCTGACCTATAACCTGACCCTAGAGCATCAATTCGGCTCGACCTGGTTCGTACGGACAGAATATGCGGCAAATCACGGTGCGCACCTGGGCGGTACGGGAGATCAGGAAGCAGGGCTGCTGCAGTTGAACCCCTCGGTTTATATTCCGGGGAAGTCGACGGAGAACAATATTCAATCGCGGCTTCTCTATCCAAACTATGGGTTCATTGCTTCAATCAATTCCGGGGTCAACAGCAACTACAATGCCGGCCAGGTGGAACTCGAAAAGCGCCTCAGCTACGGCCTTTCCTTCCAAACGAATTTCACGTGGTCGCGCGCCTTGAATGACTACGGCCCTAATGGGCAGCCTGGGATATTTGGAGTCTACGGCATCAATACCTGCGGCTGCGGCCGCTCGCTTGACTACGGTCCCGATGCCGGAGACGATAGCAAGGTCATCCGATTCTCAGGAAACTATGCCTTTCCTCGAGTACCGATTAAGGGGTTTGTGGATAAGGCGATCAACGGCTGGAACCTCAGTTCCATCTCAAACTGGCAAACGGGCTTTCCGTTTACGGCATTCGCCGAGGACGATAATTCCTTCAGTGCGATGGGGAATGACCGTCCGGACATCACGGTGCCAAATATAAAGGATACGCAGCTGAGTTCAAGCCGTTCCCATTCCGCGTTGATCAATGAGTGGTTCAAAACCTCCGATTTTGTTCCAAATGCCATCGGTACCTACGGTAACATCGGCAAGGACTCCCTTCGCGGACCCAGGCTCTTCACAACGGATTTGGCTCTCTTGAAGACTGGGAAAATAAGTGAACGCGTTAACTATGAGTTCCGCGCGGAATTCTACAACGCATTCAACAATGTCAACTTTGGCGCTCCAGATGCCGGACTTCAAGACAGCAATTTTGGTCAAATCAGCTCTGCCGGAGATCCGCGAATCCTCCAGATGGCGTTGAAGGTCAAGTTCTAACCCACGATTAGCCAATCAGGGTGTCGGGAGATATGGAATTGGCGATGTCGCCAACTTACATATCTCCCGGCACCCTGATTGTTTGAAGACGGTGCTGCGCTTTGCAACGTGCAAGTAAGTTGCAACTACAATGTTCAATCGGGGGATGAATGAGTTATAGAGGAACAAGGAGCAATTCCAAGATGCATAAGAAGAGTTTTTGCAGGCTCCGAGTTGCCGCGCTTTGGCTCTGTGTCTTCGAGATGGGCGCAATGGCCGGACCGGCCCAGGTCAGCAAGCCGTATGTGGACGAGTTGCTGGCGCAGCACTCTCGGGATGTTCCGTGGCGGGAGTATCAGTTGCAGGAGTTTTTGCTGAAGCGCTATCCTTCCCTGCCGTCACCTACTACAGCTGCGGCCTGGACTGCGGAGGAGGAGCGGGTGCGCAAGCACATTCTCAACGACATTGCCTATCACGGCTGGCCGCGCGAGTGGATCGATGCTGCTCCCAAATTCGAGGAAGTGGGGGTGATTGAAACCAGCCACGGATACCGGATTCACAAATTGCGATTTGAGGTTGTGCCGGGCTTCCATTCGACCGCGCTCCTGTATGAGCCGACAAAGATCAGCGGCCGCGTCCCCGCCATTTTGAACCTGCTTGGCCATGAGCCGGATGGGATCAGCGTGGAATATGAGCAGAAGCGCTGCATCAACTTTGCCAAGCGCGGCATCATCGCCCTGGATGTGGAGTTTATCGGTTATGGGGAGCTCACCAATCCGGAGAATATCCACGACTTTGGTGTGCAATTGAACCTCGTCGGCTCCAATGTGCTGGGAATTTTTTATCTTTCCATGCGCCGCGGGTTGGATTATCTGAGCGCATTGGCAGGTTGACCCAACCCGGATCGGCGTGACCGGGCTCTCTGGAGGGGGCTGGCAAACGGTGATGCTCAGCGCATTGGATCCACGCGTTGCAGCAGCCGTCGAGGTGGCCGGAGTTGGTTCGCGGGAGTCGAACCTGACCCATCCCGTGGATACGGACGAAACCGAAGCGGACGCGCCCGATTTGATGCAGGGCGAAGACTATCCGGAGTTGATCGCGTTGCGGGCTCCCCGGCCCACAATGGAGATTCATAATGCCACCGACAGCTGCTGCTTTCGGGCGCCCCAGGTAAAGCCCTACTTATACGATCAGGTCAAGCCGTTTTTCGAGTTATACGGCGCCTCCGGCTCCTTTGTCTGGCACGAGAACCTTGATCCAGGGTCGCATAACTATCAGCTGGATAACCGCCAGCAGGCATACCGCTTCTTTAGCACACAATTCAAGCTTCCGGTGCTGGATGGCGAGATCTACAGTGACGATGAAATCCGGACGCCGCGGGAGCTTGCCATCGGTGTTCCCGCCGACAACCTGACCTTCCTGACCTTGGCGAGGAAATTGGCGCGGCAAATCCAGCACCAACCGCCGCCGGCAGACGAAGCAGCACACCAAAGCTGGGCAAAAACAGAGCGAGAGAAGTTGGAATCCGTGGTCCGCTATACTCCGGTATCTCTGGCACGAACCTTGCCTGTTGATAACGGCAGGAGCTTCGATTTTCGCGCTATGTCCTTTCGCTTCGATTTCTCCAACGAACTCAGTGCCGACGGCATCTTGTTCCGGGAAGAGGCTGCTCCGGAGAACGCGCCTGCAACCATTGTGCTCGATGACAAAGGCTACAAGGCCGCCGGCGATGTCGTGGCCCAGCATGTGGACCGCGGGGAACAGGTGTTGGCGCTCGATCTATTCTTCAATGGCGATCAATTATCGGATCGCGGGTCCTGGGAGTTGCTGACAGACAGTAGTGGCGAACGTCCTTTGGGGCTGGAAGCCGCTCAATTAGTGGCCCTGGCTCGCTGGTTTCGATCCACCACCGGACGTCCGGTGCAAGTGGAGACAAATGGCATGCGCAATCAAGTGATTGCCCTGACAGCAGCTGCCATAGCGCCTGAGGACTTCTCAGTTCAAGTGAATCGGAATGGCATCACCAGCCTCGCCTATCTGCTCGACAAACCAATACCGTTTCGAACCGCTCCAGAGCTCTTTTGCCTTGATTTTTACAAGGACTTCGACATCGATACCCTCGCGGCGCTAACTGCTCCGGGGAAAGTGTTGACTTTCAACGGCCTGCAGTAAAAGCGCCGATGGGGGAACGATTAAACTGCGCACAAAAAGGGCGGAATCGGACTTCCTTCAATCCGATTCCGCCCCTTGGGGTTCCAGCCAGATGAATTTACCCTTGCGTAGCAATGGCCGAGACATTGCGCTGCATCCATTTCCCCTGCGTAAAGTCCGGGAATTCTATCGGGGCGCTGCCACGGCTCACGGAGGTGACGCTGAGCGGCCCGACCGCGGCCCAGGAAGCTGCGTCATAGACATCCATGTCCGGTGGAAGACCCTCACGCACGCATTGCAGCAGGCGGTAGAGCATGAGGAAATCCATGCCGCCGTGCCCGCCGATCTTCGCTGCCAGCTCGCCCTCCTTCTGCCACAGCGGATGTGCGTATTGCTTCCATGAGTCGATCGGCATATACGACTCATCCTTGTTCTGGCCATCGAGATAAATGCGGGGCGGATAGTCTTCAAAGATGCCCTTGGTTCCGGCAATTAGATTGATGCGGTCGTACGGGTGAGGCGTGGAGACGGCGTGCTTGACCGTGATCGTCAGCCCTTTAGCGGTCTTGATCAGGGACGTGTTCATGTCCCCGGTCACGTAGCGCTCCTCCATCCGCGGATCGCCCGACTGCAGGTGATCCTTGCGGTATTGATCGAGGCCGCGCTGCGGCGTGCTCATGGAGACAAGGTATGCAAAGCGATCGCCGCGCTGCATGTCCATATAGTTCGCGACAGGTCCCAGTCCGTGGCTGGGGTAGAGGTTGCCGTCGCGCTTGGTGTGTTCCGCACGGCGCCACAGACCCTCTCCCCGATCTGAAAAGAGCTCTTCACGAAGATCGTGGAGGTATGCTCCTTCGCCGTAGAGAAGATCGCCGAACTTTCCGTCATGCACCATGCGCAGAATCAACGTCTCGTTGTAGCCGTAGCAGCAGTTCTCCAGCATCATGCAATGCTTGCGGGTTTCTTCTGAAGTCTTGACAATCTGCCAGCATTCATCGAGAGTTACCACGCCGGGCACTTCAATGCAGACATCCTTGCCGTGCTTCATGGCCGCGATGGCCATCTCCGCATGCCAGTTCCAGGGAGTAGCTACCAGGACCAGATCGATGTCGTCTCTGCCCAGCATGGTTTCGAAAGCGTACGGCCCATCCGTGTATAGCTGCGGCTTTGCCTGACCGGCCGTGACGACCAGCGAAGCGGCATGATTGGCGTGTTCCTGAACCAGGTCGCATAAGGCAACCACCTGCCCGTCCGCGGCCAGTAGATTCTCCAGCAGGCTGGTTCCGCGTCCGCCGGTTCCGATGAAGGCTACCCGCGGATTTCGCTTGTCAAAAGGAACGTCGATCATGGAGCCGTGCGCTGTGGCAGGGGTCTCCTCTGAACCGGCTTTCGCCAGGTTTATCATGTTGAGGCCGACCGCGCTCGCCGCGCCCAACTGCACAAACTTGCGCCGGCTCCAGGATCCCAATCCCGGGTTCTGCTCATCGGAATTCATCGATTCATCCTCTGTTCTGCACTCTGCATGCTCGTTTCCACGAGCCGGACGTAAGTGGGAATTTACAACTGTGAAGGCGTGAGGGGCAGGGCAACAGCAAGAAAGTGCAATGCGCAGGAGCTTTTCAGGTGCCTGCTGCTCTTGTTCCCGCGCCCGAGCAATGCGAAATAACTCGGAGCTATCGCAAGTAATCGCAACTCGAGTTCGCAAAAGAGATTAGGGGATGAAGTCACTCCTGTCAAGGTTTTCATTGAGAACCAAGGAAATCGCGGGACAACCCTTGGATCGCAAAGAAAGAATACGATAAGGCAAAGAAATCCCCACAAATAAGTGTTTACAGAGACGATTGGGTCCCATTAGGCTCATTGCGAGCGCCAGAAAAAGAAATCAAACGTCGGATTGCGAAAGGCAATGTTCATGGCATTGGTCCATCAGCAAGTAAACAATTTTCAAGAGACGGGGAAACTGCGCATGAGTGAAACTGTCGCTAGCGTAGAGCAGAGGCTTCAGCGGAATATTGCTGTCGATGCCTACCGGGGCTTGGTCATGCTCCTGATGATGGGCGAAGTGCTTCAGTTTGCCCACGTCGCTCTTTCCTTCCCCAACAGCCTCATTTGGAGGTTTCTGGCCTTCAACCAGTCCCACGTCGAGTGGGCTGGGATGAGCCTTCACGACACCATCCAGCCGTCCTTTACCTTTCTGGCCGGCGTTGCGCTGCCATACTCGGTAAGAAGCCGGCAAAAGAAGGGCGCCAGCTTCCAGCACATGCTGGGCCACACCATCTGGCGCAGTGTGCTGCTGGTGGCGCTGGGCATCTTTCTACGCTCTGACCAAGGCCCCATCACCTACTTCACATTCGAGGACACACTCACCCAGATTGGCCTTGGTTACACCTTTGCCTTCCTGCTCACGTATGTCCGTCCGCGCTGGCAGTGGACGGCGCTGGGCGGAATCCTCTTCGCCTACTGGTTGGCATGGGCACTGTATCCGGCGCCTGGCGCCAATTTCAACTATGCGGCCGTGGGCGTAGCGGACAACTGGCATCAGCATCTCTTCACCGGATTTGCGTCCCACTGGAACAAGAACAGCAACCTGGGCCAGGCGTTCGATGTCTGGTTCCTGAACCTTTTTCTCCGCACCAGCCCCTTCGTCTTCAACGATGGCGGCTATCTGACACTTAGCTTTATTCCGACGCTTGGCACCATGCTGCTGGGAGTTATCGCGGGGCGTTGGTTTCTTGCCGAGGCTCCGCGGATTCCCATGCGCAAATTCCTGTTCGCGGGGGCCGCTTTGGTTGCCGCCGGCGTGTTCTTCCATTTCACGGGGATCTGCCCGATCGTAAAACGCATCTGGACACCGGCGTGGACCCTATTCAGCGGCGGTGTGTGCTTTCTCTTTCTCGCCGCCTTCTCCTGGGCCGTCGATATCAAAAAGCATCGCGGCATCGCCTTTCCTCTCGTCGTCATCGGCATGAATTCCATCGCTGCCTACTTGATCGCTCATTGGTGCGAGGAGTTCATTGAGCGCAGCTTTCGCATCAACGCAGGGCCCTCTGTCCTGAATATTCTCGGCCCTGCAATAGAGCCCACGGTACTCGGCGCACTCACCCTGGGCGTTTACTGGCTGATGCTCTTTTGGATGTATCGCAACAGGGTTTTCATCCGCATCTAGGTCTCTGACCGTTTGTTTTTGTACCCCCAGGTCTCGATTTTGAGACCTGGGATACGGCTATGCATCAAGAACAAATTTACGCGGTCAGTGAACGAGAGCCTGTTAATGAAGGTGAACTGATCGCAATCAGGGACGATCTGTCTTGAAAAGGCAAGCTGACCGGTTGAACCGCCGAGGCGGCCTGAACAGTTACATTTCTCCACCGTTAACGAGGCCGCGCCGGGGAGCGGGGAGGGGAACGGAGCCCTTGATGGTTACGCGGTAATCCTTCTCGAAGGAGAGACCGTCGATGCCCTCCACGCGAAGATGGGTCGTGTAGCTGCCTTCGCGCGTGTAGGTGTGGCAAGCGAGGTTTCCGCACGGAGCAGGCACGCTACCATTCCCGGGATGGTTTGACTGATCACGGGAATGTCTTACGTCGAACAGAACGAGCGCTGTGGAGCCGCGGAGTGTCGGCTCCGGCAAAACTCCGGCTACACCAGGATCAGATTGCAGCCCAGAGCGCGCAGCTTGGCCTGGGTCTCTTCGTTAAGGCCGGTGTCGCTTATGACTGTGTCGATTTCGGCAAAGGGAGCAATGCGCGTCATGCTGCGTTTGGAAAACTTGCTGGAATCGGCGACTAGGATGATCTCGCGGGAAATGCGCAGCATGGCCCTGTTCACCATCGTTTCTTCCAGGTTTGCGCCGCTCACCCCAAAGTCCAGGTCGCATCCGGCGCCGCTGAGAAACAGCTTGTCGGCGGAGAATTGATCGAACATTTCCTCGGTGAATCGTCCACAGATCGAGGCGGATTCTCCGCGCACCGTGCCTCCAACGATGAAAAGTTGCGCATCGCGCGCATCCAGCAATTCGGCGGCGATGTTGACTCCGTTGGTGATGATCTGGAGTGCCTGCTTCCTCTTGATCTGGCGCGCGATTTCCAGTGTGGTGGTGCCCGAATCCAGGATGATCGTGTCGCCATCGTGGATCATCGAGGCTGCCATCGCGCCGATGCGCCGTTTCTCGTCGGAGTACGCCTTCAGGCGTTCGTGTACAGGCGATTCGCGGAGAATCTTATCCGGGAGGACTGCCCCGCCATGCGAACGCAGCACCAATCCGCGCTGTTGCAACTCATTCAGATCGTTGCGGATTGTAACTGCCGACGTGTTAAACCGCCTGGCCAATGCGTTGACTCTCACTCGCCCCGCGCTACGCACGATCTGCAGAATCTGCGTCCGCCTCTCATCGGCCATCATTCCGTCAGGCGGCGGCTCCGCCGCGAACGTATCTACCGCCGGCTCGGGGTGGATTGCATCGGGCGGATCCACTGTCGAGCTTTCCTTGGCCATTCTCAACCCCTTCTTCCGTGCAAAAGCACCTCAGCATCAGTTTAATCGTGAAGGAAAGGAAATGAAAAGGAAAATGGGATCATCAACGAAGGTAACCGGAGACGGCGTCGGAAGGCGCTAAAGTAACACTCATCTTGGTACAAATTCCGGGCTGTGCCTCGCCAAAATGGCGATCAGCCGTTGAATCAATGGGATGAATCGCGGATCCAATTGGTCTTTGTCGGTGCAAAACTGGCCGTATATTACGCCCCCAGGTTGCCGGATCGCCTGTCTCAAAGTACCCTGACGCGGTATAAGACGACCCCATGAGACGGAACAACGGCACTGATGGTGCTGCCTGTTTTCTCTATCTTGCCTGTCCACAGGTCTTCTCGCGAATAGCCGCCTTCATTCTCAGAAAGCCCCGCCGCAGACGCTCTTATGGAGACTGTCTGCGCCTCACTGCCGGTGTTGAACAAACCGGCAATTACGTCTCCGTTTATTTCCTTCTTCGTAAACACCTGTTGGGTGCCGATATTGACAACCCTCTTGGCCGCGATCGAATCTTGATCAACAGCGAGGACAACGGTGTTTTTAAGGTACTGGAGGTCCAGTTGGTCGAGGTGTGTCAGGTCGACGCCGAGGATGAGGGGTGACGATCCGAGGGCCCACAGGCTCAACTGGGTCTGACGTTCGGTTGGGGTAAGTCCGTCGTTGCTGCCATTCCCCACCTCTATGGAGTCATAGTCGTTGAAGCCTTCTGGACCGGCGTAAGACTGCCATTGGGCAACATAGTTGAAGCGTTTCTCGACATCTTTCCAGCTTGTCAGCGGGTAGCTGCTACCGCCCTTCTCGCATTTATAGCATTCAACGTCAGGCGCGAATTCCCATTGATTGGCGTACTTCATCAATGTCGGGGCGATGGCTTGTGTAAAGCTCCCCTGTGTGACATCGAGGATCATCGGTCGCCCGCTTTGTCGTATCGCTTTCGACCATGTCTCAATGTCAGCGGCGTTGCTGTTTTTCACGCCGTCGATTTTGATGTAATCGACGCCCCATGTCGCGAGCATATCTACCCATGAATTGATATACTCTTGAGCTCCGGGCTTGTCATAGTTAATGCCGACCATCCCGTGGCAGTTGTAGTTGTTCTCAGCTACAGACGGTTCCGCAATCTGGGCAGCCGTGTACGGCGTGCCTTTAATTGGCGTGTTCTTGCTTGCTGCCTGCTTGGAAATACCGGGTGTAACGTATATTCCGAACTTCAGCCCGAGACTGTGGACGTAGTCGGCGACGACCTTGATACCATTGGTATCTCCATCGGCCGGAAATCTCGATGAGTCTGTCACCCAGAGGCCATAAGGCCCGACGTTGGGACCCTGACTGCCCGGACACTGGTACCAGAAGTCGTCAAGGTTTACGTATTCGTAACCGATTTTCTGCAAGTCGGATTGCTGCAGTGCGCGCGCTTGGGCTTCGATCTTCTCTGCGGTGGGATGCTCGCGGAGGAAGCTCCAACTACTCCAGCCGAGAACGGGTGTGCGCTTGAGACCATTATTCTCTGCGGTGGCGTTCTGCAGGCCGTCCACAGGGGCCCGGCCTACCAACAACACCATCACTAGCGCAGCCGTTAAGGCAGGTATCAATTTCCTCATAAGAATCATTCCTTTTTTCTATCACAGGGTGTCGCGGGACAGTTCATAGGCGCTTTGTTCGTCTAGCATTACCTGACACTGATCTTCGGGGTTCAGGTGATCGCGGCAGTGTTTCTGTTGTCTAACCGCTTCGTGCCCTTGGCAGCAGCCGTCCTGGCGCCGGTGATCGTCAACATTCTTTGCTTCCACGCATTGATGTCACCCAATGGGCTTCCCCTCGCACTTTTCGTAGCGGTGCTGTGGGCCCTGATATTCGTCGGTGTGCGGCCGGCCTTTGCCGGGTTGTTCCAGCCGCGCTTGCAGCCACGCGATTATGGCGATAATTTGGCGAGCAACACCCGCCCAATCTCGATCTTCACGGTCTTGTGAACGTATCATTCGGCCGAGTCGGCAACTTAGCATCATAGGTCGCCTCCCAGGGATGCGCGCGCGGCAACTGCCTGATTCAGAATCAGTTCGGAGTTTTGGCGAGGCGCAGCATCATTCCGGCTGAGGCGTCTTTAAACCTGCAGGTTATTTGCCGGGTTAGAACACATACTTCGCGGCTAGTTGGAAGAATCGGGCATCGGGCGTGTAATTCTGGAAATTCTGGACGGACGTGATCTGACCGCCGGTCGGATTGAGACTGGTGTCGGATGGACTGTTCCAGGAAGGGTGATTGAAAAGGTTGAAGGCGTCCGCACGAAACTGGATGTACTGCTCGCGCCAAATCCCAAAGTTCTTGAACCCGGACATATTGATACGCTCATAGCCCGGCCCATAGATCTGGTTTGACTTTCCGCCGAAATACTTGATGGCATTGGCAGTGCCCGTAAGATATGAATCAGGCTTGCCGGGTTCGTTCCACACCAGGCTCGGATCGAGCCCCGATACCGGATCGACAAAAGCGCAAGGGTTATACCAATTTGTCCTGTTTTTCACCGAAGTCGGGCACGCACCGGTGTCGGGGTTCGCCGCGGGAACGCTACCTCCGCCCTTAAACGGATCGCCAACCGGGATTGCGTTAATCTGGCTATAGCCATTGGCAGGGACGAAGTTACCGCCGGGGCTAATCGTAATCGGGTTGCCTGTTTGTGCGGCCCAGGTCAAACTGGTCGACCAGCCGCCCACGAGATAGTCCAACGGACCCGCGACACGCAGGTATTTCCGGCCTTTACCGAACGGCAAATCGTACATGCCGTTCACCGTGACGCGGTGGCGGGCATCGTAATTGGCATTGGTGAATTCGTATTTGAGTGGAATGAGGGTCGTGTTGCGATAACCCGGACCTCCTCCGATGCCTGGATTCGATGCGTCGTCCTCGGCATGCGACCAGGTATAGGTAGCAAGGTAGCTTAACCCGCCGGAGTAACGTTTTTCTAGCTTTGTCTGCAACCCATTGTACATGCTTTCGCCGATATATTGCTCGTCGCCGGTACCTTGTGACACGCCTGGAAACGGCGAAGTGTTGTAGTAATTCTCAGCATTGGTTACGGCAAGGGAACTTCCGATGGGATTCGTTCCTGCATAAGTGTGCTTAGCTGTATTTCCGACATATCCCACGGTTGCAAGCAGGTTTGTCGACACTTCGCGTTCAAAAGAAAGGTTATAGCTCTCCGTATATGGAGTCTTGGGGTTTGGATCGGACATATTGATGCCGGGTTCACCGGCATAATTGGCAATGCCGCCGTTACTGAGATAGCTCGACATACCGGTCTCGAGATCGGCGGCGTATGGGAGTTCCGATCCGTCTGATGTATTCGGGACGCCGGTGGATGGGCATTGGCTCTTAGGGTTGCTTGCACCACCTTCAGCGGATGGCAGGCAGGCGCCAGAACCCAGGTAGGCGTTGTACAGGACGGAGGTGTAGGAGAACGGATAGTTTACCGTCAGCTCGGCGCCTCCAGGGGCTTCAATAGCCCCGTAAAATATTCCGTACCCGGCGCGAACCACTGTTTTTGGATCGGGCTGAAATGAAAACCCGATACGCGGGGCAAAATTATCCTTCTGAGAACTCACCAAAGACAAGCTGTTATTGCTCAGGTAGGTCGTGCTGATGTTCTGTCCCGCAAGCAGAGTGGTGAAGTTGGGCGGAAGAAGGTTTTGGCTCTGAACCTTGGAAGACAATTCGTAAACGCCCTTGCCGGCCGCAGAACCGGCATTGGTTCCAGCCCCCTCGGCGGTCAGGCCGGTTTGATCTATTACAAAGTTGGCCACATCGCCCGGCTTGCTGCTGACTGGCAGAATATAGTCATATCTTACGCCCAGGTTCAGGGTTAGCCTGGAGTTGACGCGCCAGTCATCCTGGGCATAAGCGGAACGATACCACCGATAATAGCTGGTATTCCAACCAGGAGAGAGCCCGACATTACCCATGTTGTCGGTAAACAGGTCGGGCACGCCGCCTCCGGTGTTACCCACGCCATATTCCGAGGAAAACTCGCCGCTGTAGGAGTATCTTCCGCGAGGATACATGGCCTGGCTAAACGACGTGCGAATGCTCTCGAGTTGCATACCGAACTTGAGGGAATGACTCCCGAAGACTTTGGTCACGTTGTCGAGAATCTGGTAAATGTTTTGACGTTCGACGGAGGGAACGTCATGGCGTGCGCCGGCGGCGCTAATGGTCACACTGCCCCGCATCGGGATATACGGAAGGCCGCCGTTCGGCTCGGGATAACCGGTAAAAGGCACGCCGCCCATCCCGGGGATCAGGCTGCTCGCCGGGGTGTCGGGGTTCGACTGAAGAAACTGGTAATTGCCCCAGTTATACCCAAAGCGAAACTCATTGACGAGATTGGGAGCGAAAATGTGGGTTTCGCTGGCCATGAAGTTCTGGGCCAAGTTGAAATTGGTCGCACCATGAAAACTACTTACATCATTCCCGCCATCGATAATCGGCCCCAGCGGAGCAGTATAGATGACTTGATCGTGCGTGTAGCTATACCGCGCGAAGGTCTGGTCTTTCGCGCTGATATTCCAATCCACGCGCTGATCCCACTGCCATGTATCGTCATGGACAGGCAGATTCGGGCTGTAGTTGTTGTACAAGAGCCCACTGCCGGGGGTGTTGTAATTGGCCGCCGTCCAGCCTCCCGCATTCGGTTTGGGGTACGCAGCCAGAATCTCGGTGGCAACCGTACTCATTTGGCCCCCTGACGAGCCTCCGGCTATGAGCGGCTCGCCGGGAGTAAGAACGTTGGTGGTGGAGAGGGCTGGACATGTAACCGGGAAGGGTGTACTGCCCGAGGGCGAGCACGTCGTCGTCGATGGGTAGAGTCCCGGCTTGCTGCCGTTCGGGTTCGGAAAAGCGCCGCCGGTCTGTGTCAAAGGAAGCTCACCGGCAGTATTCGGCGCAAACACGCCAACGGGCACGCTCTTGCCGGTGAGGGCAGTATTAAAGAACTCCGAAAAGTCCCCTTTGCGCATGCTGGCTGTGGGTACGGTTAGACCAGGGCTGGGCTGGGCGAAAGCGATGCGATTCGCCTCTGCATCGCCGAAGTAAAATATCTTGTTCTTCCAAATTGGCAGACCGAACGTGGCTCCGAACTGGTTCTCATGATAGGCAGGAATTGACGTCGCGTCCCAGTCCTGCGCATCAAGGGCAGTATTGCGAACGTATTCCCACAGATCCCCGTGAATTTGGTTGGTGCCCGCCTTAATGCTGGCGTTGAGCACAGCTCCTGCCGAGTGGCCGAACTCGGCGCTGTAGTTGGAGGTGCTGATGTTGAATTCCTGCAGGGCGTCCGGCGGGGGCCTCACGTTGTAACTCGTGCCGTTCTGAAAGTCATCGACATTCACGTTGTTGTCGACACCATCCAGGATGAAGTTGTTTTGGGTGGTGCGTTGGCCATTCGCTGAGAAGTCCCCCGTCCCGCCGCCGCGGGCAGTGCCGTTCGCGAAGGAAGGATCGACGCCGGCTGCCAACTGCGCAATATAGACCCAGTTGCGCCCGTTGAGTGGCGTGGCGTTGATGGCGTCGGTGCTCATGCTCTGACCAACGGTAGACGACTCTGTCTGGATCAAAGGGGGCGCGGACGTTACAGTCACGTTCTCGTTCACGGCGCCGGGCTTCAAGGTGATATCGATATTCAGGCGGTCCTGAATATTGACGGTTATGTTTTCCTGGGTCGTAGTCTCAAACCCTGGGACCGACGCGCTCAACTTGTAACGACCGATCTTGATCGGAGCAAAGGAGTAGAATCCCACGCCGTTTGATTTACCTTGCAGCATGAAATCCGTGTCGGGATTGGTGAGGGTTACCTCGGCGTTCGGGATTACTGCACCGCTGGTGTCCTTGACCACGCCGGTGATGGCACCCTCGTCGACCTGAGATAATGCCACGCGTCCGGAGAAAACGCAGCAATAACCAAACACGAACAAGAGAGCGCAAATGATGCGCCGTTCAGCCTGCCTGAATTGAACTCTTTCCATTTTTCCAGTCCTCTTCCGCGGCTTGTGACCGCATCGCTCGACCGCAAGTTGAGAGTCCCGTCGTCTTTATCTTTCAAAGATGATGCGGAAGAATATCATAGAAAGGATTTTAAAGACAAGAAAAAAGTACAAATTAATAAACAAAGCAAAGTATACGCACATTTACCTGGTAAATAAGGATTTGCTATCGGCGCCCGCTTCACTCCACGGGCAGGAGGCACGATGGCGTTCGCGGCATTGCAACGAGCGGACGCTCCCTGCCGAGACAAGGGCAGGCCCGGCAAACCCCCTACGCCAGGATGACCTCGATGCCGCGCGCTCGCAACACCTTGACGAACTCCTGCGGAGCTTTGCTGTCGGTGATCAGACGGTGGATTTGATCGATGGAGCCGATACGGGAAACACTGCGCCGGCCTAATTTGCTGAAATCGGCCACCACGGTGGTTTCCTTGGCTACCGCCATCAAGAGGCCGTTCAGGTGAGCCTCCAGCACGTCGGGTGTGGTTGGGCCGTGCTCCAGGTCCAAGCCGTCGACACCCAGAAAGAGCCGATCGGCATGCAGGTCCTTCAACATCGCCTCGGCTTGTGGCCCAACGAAGGAAAGCGAAACCGGGCGCAGAACACCGCCAATGCCGATAACGGAAATCCCGGGAGCATCCACCAGTTCCGAGATGATGTTCATGGCGTTCGAGATGACCGTAAGCCCATGGATTCCGCGAGCCTTGAGCTGACGCGCGATCTCAGTCGTGGTGGTACCCGAGTCGAGAATGATCACCTCGCCCGGCTGAACCAGGTTGGCAGCCGCTTTGCCAATCTGGGCTTTCTCCGATCGATGCACGGATTCCTTGAAGCGGAGTGGATAGTCGCGCGTGGGCTCCAATTGCCGGACTGCGCCGCCATGGGACCGCACGACCGCGCCGGCAGCGCCGAGCGCATCCAGGTCTGCGCGGACGGTAACCGCCGAAATCGAAAACTGGTCGACCAGATCTCGAACTGTGATTTGCCCTCGCTGCTCCAACAAATCGAGAATTTTCCTGCGGCGCTGCTCAGGCAGCAACGGATTGGCAGAGTTAACGCGTCGCATCCTTGAAGCTTTAAGGATGTGGGCATGTTCAGTCAACTCTTTTCATTGAAAAGCGGTTTTCTGCACTTGTGCTTGCTTTCCTGAGCGAAGAACACCGACCTCAAATCGAAGGTGCAGCAGGGACTGCCGGAGAGGACGCATATTCGGAGTGAAAGTGCTTCGATGGCGGCGCTGTCGTTCCGGCCAAAAGAGCGCGGTAATCGGTATCTTCCCTTCAATACTTACAAAGTTCGCATGCGAAGACAACCTGCGACTGCGAAGTTCGCGGCTTGCCCCTTGGAAGGGTCTGCCGATCTCCGATCCAGCCGATTTGCGGACCTCTCATTTTGGTTGTTCTTGGCGAATTGTTTCTTTTTAGATTTTTCTTTACTTTAATAATTTCATGTTTTATTATCGTTCGTTCCTCGTAGGGGGAGGAGATATTGAGCAGGATCATGGTTCCAAAAAGCGCGTACGATCAACCCTGGCTTGCTGAAATTGCATGGAAGCAGGCGGAAGCGGCCGATTTGCTTGGCCGCACGGAAGAAGATCAGCGAAAGTCGGGATATTTTCATACTTTGCGCGAAATTCTGCAGCAGCCGGCAACATGGCTGGAAACGGGCAGGAAGTTGGCGTCGATGTCCAACGGACTGCTCCAGACCATTGCCGGCGTAAAGGCACTTGTTCTGACCGGCTCCGGCAGTTCGGAATATGCAGGGGATTGCCTTCGTCTTCCTTTGCAAGAGAGGCTGTCGATTCCGGCGCAGACCATCGGCGGCGGGATGTTGTTAACGCATGGGGGCAAAGCGATTGTGCCGGTGCGTCCGGGGCTGATGGTCTCACTGGGCCGGTCGGGGGACAGCCCGGAGAGTGTCGGAGCTATTTCAGTCATTCTTGAAACAGAGCCCGACGTTCGGCATCTGGTCATCACCTGCAACGCGGAAGGGGGATTGGCGACAACTTTTCGCGACGATCCGCGCGTGAGAGTCATATTGCTTGCCGAAGAGACCAATGACCGCAGCCTGGTAATGACCAGCAGCTTTACAAATATGGTGCTGGCGGCGGCGTTCCTGGGGATGTTAAGAACACCGGACCAGTATGTTGCTCTGGTGCAGGGTCTCGCTCAGAGGGCGGAAGAGCTACTTTGCACGCATATTGACACCCTGGCCGGTGTCGCAAGGCGGGACTTCTACCGAGTGATCTTCCTTGCCAGTGGGTCACGCCTGGGTGCTGCCCGCGAGTCGGCCCTCAAGATGGTGGAAATGACGACCGGTAGAGTGTTGGCCACGAGTGAAACCTACCTAGGTTTGCGGCACGGGCCCATGAGCGCGGTCCATCCCGATACATTGATCGTTTGCTTTCTTTCTTCCCACCCGGTGGTGCGTGCGTACGAATGCGATCTCATTCGCGAGTTGATCGACAAGCAACTCGGAATGGCGAAGCTGATCTTTGGCGAGGGTATTCCGCCGGATCTGGCTCGAGACGAAGATGTAGTGATCGATTGCAGCGGTCTGGCGAGATTGGGAGACGAGAATATGCCGGTCCTCGACGTGATTCTGGGACAGCTGCTCGGATTCTTTCGCTGCATGAAGGAAGGCCTGCAGCCGGATTCTCCTTCGAGCAACGGCGTGATCAACCGGGTCGTGCAGGAGTTCAAACTGCACCGCACGGCAGAGTGGGAAGCAGGAACACAGCCGATTGTCCGAAATCTCAATTCGTCTGGCTGAACCGCCCTTTCCCGGCTGGATTGTAAACCGTCGGCACCATCCCCGTGACAGAGACGCTGAGCGTTTTCTGCGTGGCTCGCCCGCTCAACCCCGTGGCTTTGACTGTGACCGTATATTGCCTGGGCTGGGTGTAGGCGTGCGAGACTGCCGAGCCTTCCGCGCTTACGCCGTCGCCAAACTCCCAATGGTAGAGGAGTACCGGCGTATCGGAACTTCCTTCAGTTGCGTGAAAGTCGATGAGAGCACCGGCTTGTCCAACCGCCGGCGCATCCAGCGCAAAGACAGGAGCTGTCTCGGGCACAGAGGTGTCGATCAGCTTGAGGACGCGCACGGAATGTGGAGAGAGCATGATTGCGAGCGCGCCGTTTTCGATCGGCACTGCGCCACCCCGAAGTACATCGGTTGCCGCATAGGAGCCGTTCGTATTCAAGCCCAATTCATCCAGCTTGAGCATGTGGCTGCGCGCCTCCTCAGTCCAGTTGAAGACGGCTAGAATCTGCTGGCGCCGGCTTTCTCTTAGCAGAAAGAGACTTGCCTGGCCGTCCTCCGGCCGATAAGTCATCAGGTCGAGGGGTACGGCGGCGCGGCCCAGGCGGGCCATGTCGAGCAGGTCCGCGTTGCGCACCAGGGCAAGACGTTCCGGTGAAGCGCCCAATGCCGGCAGGTCGTCGCCTATCTCGAACATGCCGCCGGAGACGGCCGACACCGCAATCGACGCCTCAGCCTCGTCCAGCGTAAGCGGCTGCTTGTTGCCATGCCAAACCCGGTCCGGGATGACCTGCTCGGAGACGGTAAATGCATCCGGATCGGAGCCGTAGAAGTTGCGGTTCATGTAGTAGCGCGCCGCAATTCCGGCAGCGGCTTCGCGTGTAGCTTGAAATGTGTGCCCTGTGTCCTGCGAGATGCGGCCGGTATTGACAATTCCCACCGGCGTGAGCATGGGACTACCATCCTTGTCGAGCACTACGGCGTCGCCCACCGTCGCGCGAATGGTCTCCAGGCCGATGCGCAGCGCCTCGAGCGCGGTGGTGTTGGGACGGTAGTGAACCCCCTCCACCGCGGAAGAATCCATGAAGTCCATCTTGATGAAGCGCACACCCCAGTCGTTGACCAAGGTGCGATAGGTACACCGCAGATACTCCTGTGCCCCGGGATTGGTGGTGTCGAGCGCATATAACTCGTCGAACTTTCCGCCGACTTTGCCGATGTGGATCGGTTCCCCTGCCAGGTTGCGAACGAGCCAGTCTTTATGGTTGTTATAGACCCACGACCGCTCCGAGACCTGGAACGGAGCTACCCAAAGTCCAAACGTGATTCCCTTGTTTTCCACCTCATGGGCCACAGGCGCCATGCCCCGGGGAAATGCATTGCCATCTGGAGTGGCGTACTCACCGCGCGCAAACTGGTACCCCTCGTCCACCTGGAAGTATCGATATCCGAGCGATTCGAGATTCTGCACGAGCCACTCGGCATTGGTCAGAACTGTATTCGCAGTTATGCCATAGTAGTAAGCCGTCCAGCTCCACCAGCCGATGGGCGTCGGCGTGGAGACCAGAGCCTTGTGCAGAATTCGAATTGCCTGCCCGTAGTTCTCAAGTTGCGCATGATAGTCCGGCCCGATTGCGAACATCAGCCGCTCCGAGCCGATGCTCTCTCCGGCAGGCACAGTCAGCGTGAATGGGACGGTATTGCCGGATGAGTATCCTTGCTGCTGATCGAGTAACGCTTCGTTCGTTCCGGTACCTTCGACATCGTACGAACCCGAGCTTTGCAGGTGGAAGACCGTCAGCAGCCTGTCGGCGGAAAGCGCGCCCAGAAAGAGGCTTTGTCCGCTCTTCCGGTTGTAAATCAGTTGGCTTCCGAATGCCTGGTGGGCGCCGCCTGCTTCCGGATGGTCCATCATCCTCAAATAAGGAATATCTTCGCTGAACCTGTCGGAGAGGATCAGGTCATCCGAAGCCGGTCCGTCCAAGTGCGGCGCTGCGCCAGAGCTGCCCATTACCACGCGAATGGAATGAACCTCGATGGTGCGGCCAGTAAAGTTGCCGACAATGACACTTATATCTCCCCAGGGATGGTCCACATAGACGCGAAACTCGCAGACGAGATCGGGCACGCCGGCTAACCCGGTATGGGTCACGGTCATGAGATGGCCCGATCCCAGTTCATCGTTAAACGGGGCAATCGCTCTTAGATGCCGCGGATAGAGTGAAGATCGAAGCGTTCCCTCCGCGGTCTCGACCGCCACTTCAGAACGTAGAACGTCTCCGGGAATCGCCGTTGACCGCAGAGTGTAGAATCCGTCGTCGAATGCTTCGATAGCGAGATTTCCGCCGCGAATCAAGCTCGGCACGGAGGGCCCGGACCGTTCGTGCGCTCCGCTCGCGGACCAGGCTGGCATCGATGAAAGCGTGAGAAGCAATGGCGGAATCAAACGCGTCCATTTCATCGAGAACTTCCTTCAGGAGGGCTCAATTTGCCCTCTCACGAGGCCTATAGCAAGGCTACCTTACGTTGTTCTTTCTTTTGTACACTAAATCTTTCGCAATCCGAAAGCGTAATCACGGTCCGGCCACGCGAAATTCGGGCCATCCGATAGACTTGCACCAATGATTATGCGCATTTCAGCGAAATTCCTGCACGAATTGGGCCATTTAAGGCCCGTGCGCAGCACCAAGAATACCTGCATGGGGTCGGAGAACTTCGAAATTAAACGCTGTAGAACGCTGTTAAAGTGCGGTCGAGATGCTAACCTCTATTGACGAACGGAGAGACAAAATGGTTACTCGACGTGAGTTTCTCGACACGCTTGCGGTAGGGACGGCGGGTTTGGCTATCGCTTCGACCGCGAAGAGCTACGGCCAGATCCTCGGATCCAACGATCGCCTCAACTTCGCAATCATCGGCCTGCGCTGGCGTGGCTATGCTCATCTTTCGGGGCTTATGGCAAACAAGGATACCGCCCGCATCTCGCATATTTGCGACGTCGACAGCAATATTCTGGCAAAGTTTGCAGGCACAGCGGAACATGAGTTGGGCTATGCACCGGTCAGCGAAAAGGATTTTCGCGACATTCTCCAGCAGAAGGACGTGGATGCAATCACCATTGCGACTCCCGACCACTGGCACAGCCCTTTGGCGATTGCCGCGCTGCAGGCGGGCAAGCATGTTTATGTCGAAAAACCATGTAGCCACAATCCTGCCGAGGGAGCGCTGTTGGTGCAGGCTCAGCAGAAGTACCAAAAACTGGTTCAACAGGGGACACAGCAGCGATCGTGCTCACGCACCATGGAGGCGATCGATAAGATACACAACGGGCTGACCGGCACGCCCTACTTCGCCAAAGGCTGGTATAGCAACACAAGAAAATCGATCGGAACTGGGCAGGAAGCGCCCGTACCTCCGCAGCTCGATTGGGATCTGTGGCAGGGACCTGCACCAAGAAGACCCTACAAGGATAATATTCATCCGTATAACTGGCACTGGCTCAGGCACTGGGGTACCGGCGAGGCATTGAACAACGGCACGCATAGCATCGATCTCTGCCGCTGGGCGCTTGGAGTCGACTACCCCCACAGCGTCTCCTCGTCCGGCGGCAGATACCAATTCAAGGACGATTGGCAGTTTTACGACACTCTTGTGACCAGTTTCGACTACGGTGACAAGATGATCTCGTGGGAAGGCAAATCGTGCAACGGGATGAAATACTACGACCATGATTCAGGGTTGACCGTGATGGGAACCACGGGCTCGGTGTTTATCTATGGAGATGGCGGCAGCGGCTTTGAGGTCTATGACCTGAAGGGAAACAAGACAGGCGTCTTCAAGGACGACAGCTCAGCCCCGTTCTATGACCGCTTCGACAGCGATGCCCCAACCGCTGCCCACTTCGCTAACTTGATTGCGGCAATCCGAAAGGGAGAAAATCTTCACGCTCCTATCTCCGAAGGCAACATCGTTGTGACCATGCTTCAGCTTTCAAACATTTCCTGGATGCTAAACCGGGAACTGCGGCTCGAGACACACACCGGCCAGGTTCTGAACGACTCGCAAGCCATGACCATGTGGGCGCGCGAATACGAGAACGGCTGGTCGCCCCATCTTTGACGCCTGCGGCGGGCGCGAGGATGCACTCATAATTATGACATTGTGGCAGCCACCTATTTGCGCCGGATACAGCGGTTGATCCGTGGGATTGTGGAACGGCAAGCGCTCGACGGAGGACTCAAGGAGCCTCCAGCTTATGAAAGACACTTATACACGCCGAAGGTTCGTTCAGTCAGGCGCCGTTATTGCGGCAGCATGTGCCGCTTCAAGCAGCGCGTTCTCATTAGCGCAGGCAACGGCGCCCCCGGAAAAGTCGTCGCCGATTCACCTGGGACTAGCCAGCTACACGTTTCGCAATTTCAGCCGTACACAGTTGATTGGCTTTATGAAGCAGCTCAACGTCACCGCGTTGAATGCGAAGAACGCCAAAGATCACCTTCCCATGGATCCGGAGGAAGAAGCAAAAGCGCTTGAAGACTATGCCGCGGCCGGCATCAAACTTCACGCTGCTGGAGCCATTTACTTCCAATCAAACGACCAGAACGACATCCGCAGTAAGTTCGAATACTGCAAACGAGCGAGTATTCCCGTGATTGTCGCAGGCGGCCCGGCGCTGGAAACCCTCCCCAGCATTGAACAATTCGTCAAGGAATACGACATTCGGTTCGCAATCCACAACCACGCACCCGAGGATAAGGTGTGGTCTTCGCCACTGGATGTGTTGAAGGCGGTAAAGGGTTTGGACCCGCGCATTGGATGCTGCATCGATGTCGGGCACACGGAGCTCGCCGGCACAGACGTGGTGCAGGCTATCCACGCAGCGGGGCCGCGGCTGTTCAACATGCACATCAAGGACATGACGAATTTCCATGACGAAAACAGCGTGGTTCCTGTCGGAGAAGGCATCATGCCGATTCGGGAGATCTTTGAAGCTCTCATTGCAACGAAATACAAGGGTTTCGTCGATCTCGAATATGAGTCCGAGCCAGACGACCCCATGCCTGGGGAACAACGAAGCTTCGCATATATGCGCGGCGTGCTGGCCGGCATGGGATATATCAGCCGCGGATGACGTAAACAGATTAGCCGGAGAGTGACACTGCGAGTTCAACTTAGACGGGTGCGCCTGGCTCCGCTTGATCAACGTACCGCCGCGATAGCTTCGGTTTAGCGGTATTGCGAGGAGAAGAGTGAGTATGAATCGCCGTCAACTGTTGTGCGGAGCCGGAATGGGGCTGATGTCAGGCATTGTTGCACGCGCGGGAGAGAAGGCATCTTCGACCAGCGATGATGAATCGAAGCCTGCAGCCCTCACCCTTTCCGACTATCAGCCCACCAGTATGTTGCACGTGCGCGAGACCCGCGTTGAGCGAGCGCTTTACCCTGTGATCGATATCCACACACACATCACTGGCTCCAGCAAATCAATCAACGGCGTTGCTTTGGCTGCTGAGCGGAATTTTTACGCTTCTCCAGATGAACTGATCCCGGTGATGGATCGCAATAATATTCGCTCCATGGTTAATCTCACCGGTGGATTCGGTTCTGGCTTGACTGAAACCGTCGAAAAATACGATAAGAGTCACCGCGACCGTTTCTACACATTCACTGAGCCTTCCTACTCGCGGCTCCTGGAACCGGACTATCCCCGGATCCAGGCCCAGGCGATCGAGCAAGCACACCGCTATGGGGCGCATGGGCTTAAGATTCTCAAGACACTCGGGCTTTACCTGCGGGATGACATCACGGAGGGAAGGCTGGTGAAGATCGACGATCCGAGATTCGATCCAATGTGGGATGCATGCGGGCAACTCAATATGCCTGTCGCGATTCACATCTCCGACCCCATCGCCTTCTTCACTCCCATCGATCGGTTCAACGAGCGCTACGAGGAGTTGATCAATCATCCAGACTGGTCTTTTTACGGCCGCGACTTTCCCTCCAACGCCGAGTTGATCGAAGCCAGAAACCGGATGATAGCCCGCCATCCCAACACCCGTTTCATCGTGCTGCACGTAGGCAATTTTGCGGAGAATTTAGGGAACCTCTGCACAAGTCCGCCACCGGCTTCATTGTTAATTAAACTATAACCATGAAGCGAATGGCGCAGATTCAGCAGACACTGGCATCGCAGGCGAGTTTTTCCAAGTATGGGCGCAAGAG
>JBAUBR010000035.1:0-7334 GCA_049676965.1 Occallatibacter sp. | reverse complement strand
CTGCATCCCTATCCTCAAGCCCGCTTCCACGCCACCCATCCTTCATAAGAGCCGTATGCGTAGACGCGCACGTACGGATCCGTCCGGGGGGCGCTCAGTGATGAGCGTCCCTACCGGGACCGTCGAGAAAGCCCCGACGAGTCAATCAGCAGCGATCACTTGTCCGAGCAGCCGGTTATGCGGCCACTTGCCGAAGGATCGATCTGAATAGGTCAATGAGCGTTCACTGAAGGCGCCAGTTGAGGTTCATAACGTCGGCGGTGAGTAAACACACGATCACCTACCGTTACCGATCCTTCTCTGTTTGTCCTAAACTCGGTATTGGATTAGCTCGACGAGTTCTACAACGCACGCTGAGCCTCCGTGATGGCGAGGTCATTTATGCTGGCCTCGCGTCGTTGCATAAGGCCCGATAGCGCAAACTCCCAAGCGAGCACACATCGTGACGATGCTGGTTAGATGGAATGGTGCAAGTAGATGTGGAGCGTCCATTCAATCGCCACCAACAGCAGGGTGACAACGGCAATGGCTATCTGGATTGACTCAGCGCGCCTCTTCTCGGCACTCACCGGCGCAATTCTCCATTGTGAAGAAGGTCGGGCGCGTAGCGACCTTACGTGCCATATCGTAAAGAGGATTACCACCGACCCAACAATTGCCAAAATCTCCATAGGGATACGAATCGCCTCCCCATGGATGGAGTCGAGCAAGCGCAGACCGGTTGTCGCGGCGGCTAGGGACCCGATTCCAATAACGAGTCGGAGCCCATTGATCGCCATGAAGGCTGTGCATGCGCTCTGAAGCAAGATAAAGAACAGGCTGGTAAGTCCAATGATCCAGGAACTGCTCTTCAAATCATTTCGTGGGCGAGTATTGACGGGCGAGTTCTGTTCGAGCAAGGTAGTTCTCCATCCGCTGTCCTAACTCTTTTGACCAGCTTTGGGCTCGTTGTCTCAAGCCACAAAAGCCCATGCGGGCTTCGTGTCTTTTGGGGGAGCCGTCCGCCCATGCCGCATGGCCAGCGCTACTGTTTCTGCTTTTCAGATAGACCTTTCATGCCGGCGCCTCCACTTTCTTCGCGAAGAACGCACTGGGCAGGCCGACGAACAGAGCGTGGCCCATGAGTCCGTTGGCTAATGCCGCAGCTGTGATCGGGCCGTGAACGACCGCAGTGTGCGGCAACACCAGCAGGTTCATCACCGCCCACACGGCAGCGCCGTACAGCAGTCCCAAGAGCGCCCACTGCGTACGCAACACAGCGACGCGTCGGCTCGCAAGGATATAAATCGTCGCGACTACCAGCGAGACGGCGAAATGCAGCACGAGGCCAAGGCCTGCACTTGCAAGGCCGCCCGAGAAGGATCGTGTGCCCAGCAGACCGCTCGCGATGTACTGCAGCACCTGGATCGGGTTCTGGCCGTGCAGGCCGAGGAAGACGACGCCATCGGTTGCATCGAGCACACCAACCATTAGCGTGGCATAAAGGATGGCGCGAGAGACGGGCAACGTGCGCGCTGCCAGCTGCGCCCCCCTCTCACCGGTCTGGTTTAGGGCGGAGGTGGTCATTTGCCCACCTCCGTCTTCTGCCCTTTTCCTAGAAAGCCGATGATCATGCTTGCGACGAGCTCGCTGTGCTCTTCCAGCAGAAAGTGGCCACCGTCGATCAGGTGCAGTTCCGCTTTGGGCAGGTCGCGCAGGAACGCCTTGGCTCCCGGCACGATAAAGAAGGGATCGTTCTGCCCCCACACGATGAGCGTGCGCGGCTTGTGCATGCGGAAGTATTCGTGCCACGCGTCGTAAAGCGCCACGTTCGAGGTGTAGTTATAAAGGAGTTCGAGTTGAATGGCGTCGTTGCCGGGTCGGTCCAGTAGCGCCTGGTCGAAGGTGTAGCTGTCCGGGCTCACTGCCGCCACGTTTTTTGCACCATGCGTGTACTGGAAGATCGTCGTCTGCTTGGTCAGCATCGTGCGCGGCGCCTTCTCCGTCTCCTCGTTACGATTCGCCCAGAAAGCCTGCAGGGGCTCGAAGGCGGGGCTGATGCCTTCCATGTAGGCATTGCCGTTCTGCACGACGATGCCTTCAATCGCTTCCGGATGACGCGAGGCAATGCGGAAGCCGACCGGCGCGCCGTAATCCTGCACGTAGATGCTGAACTTCTTCAGGCCCAGTGTTGTAAAGAGCAGCTCCTCGATCTGCGCGGTGATGTTGTCGAAGTTGTATTGAAAGTGGGTGGCCGCGGGAGCATCGCTGTAGCCGAAGCCGAGGTAGTCCGGCGCGACAACGTGGAAGTGGTTGGCGAGCTGCGGGATCAGATCCCGGAACATGTGCGACGACGACGGAAAGCCATGAAGCAGAACGATCGTCGGATTCGTGGTCGAGCCGGCCTCGCGGTAGAAGATCTTGTGGCCCTCGATGGTGGCATGCTGGTACGTAGTCATGTGGTTCTCCTTATTCTCAATCTGATTTTTTGTACGCGAGAGCAGCGCACTGGCCGCTTCCAACACGAACTCTACAACGGTCGCAGGCGACGAGATCTGAGGAGCATGATCTACATCGTACGAACGGACCTGTGCGCCCATGCGTTCGGCCACAAAATGTTGTGTTTTCGGGCTGAACATACGATCATCTTCAGCCAGTAGATACCACGAAGGCTTCGTCCTCCATGCTGGAGTCTGTATCGCTTCGCCAAGACACTTCATGGCTATCGGGCGTTGTGCTGCTATCCTGATTTCGTTTTGCTCCGCCGTGGCCCGGTGGCCGACCGCTTTCTTCATTCCTTCCTCCGACATCCATAAGAGACCATGACCGTCGGGTTCCAGATGGGGAGCTTTCTCGTGCGGAGGCTCTCGAAAGAACACGTCCCCGACTGTTTCTCCCTGGTCTGGGGGCATGGCTGCCACATAGGCCAGGCCTCGGACACGGTCGTCACTTTCGAGGGCGGTTATCACAGCGCCGGAGTAAGAGTGAGAGACAAGAAGGATTGGCCCCGCGCCCGCTCTTTCCAGAGCCACTTTCAAAGCAGAGACATCATCGGATAGCGAAGTCATTGGAATCTGGGGAGCTATAACCTTGATGCCCGCCTTGAGTAGCGGACCGATCACGGCGGACCACGAGGATGCGTCCGCCCATGCGGCATGCACCAGAACGATCGTTGCGTCTGAGGGAAGTTTTTTCATATTTACCTTTCACCTGTGAATTCAGGGAATTCGCATGGAGTGAGCCACTCTTGGCAGCCGCTGCGCGCTTTGTATGGGCAGCGGCTACATGCATCTTGTCGTCAGCGGTCAGGCCACATCTCGCCCCTCCGTGCCTTACCAAAAAGCATACAAATTCCAAGTTGTTAACAAAAGTGATAAATTATGACGTGATTGGTGAGAGTAGCTAAACTATGATTCTGGACAATCTCAGCCTGGACAGTCTTCGTACGTTAGTGATCACCCAAGACCTCGGCGGTTTTAGTCGCGCTGCGGAGCGCCTCCTACGTACACCCTCGGCCATCAGCCTGCAGATGAAGCGACTTCAGGAAGAGATAGGAGTTCCGCTCTTTCAGAAGCAAGGGCGCAAGACGGTCCTTACTGAGCAGGGAGAGATCGCTCTCCGCTATGCGCGGAGGGTGCTGGAGCTGAACGATGAGATGATCGATACTCTGCGCGGGTCTTCTCTGTCGGGTGCCATTCGAATCGGTTTCGGGCAGGATTTCGTAGCCACGATTTTACCTCTGGTACTCGCGCGCTTTAGTGCGCTCTACCCCCTTGTGAAGCTTGAAATCACGGTGGACCTGGGCCAGGTACTGGCACAAAAGATCGACACCGGCGATCTCGACCTTGTACTAACGTTAGGCGGTTCACAGAAGAAGACGGCGCACCTGTTGAGCGAGCTGCCTTTGCACTGGATCGCAAGCCCAAGCTTTAAGGATCGGGCACAACAGCCGCTGCCGATGGCTCTGTTCAGCCCTCCGTGCGGATGTCAAACGCCGGGGCTTGAAGCGCTGGAGAGTGCTGGTCGCCCCTGGCGCGTTGCGATGACGAGCCCCAGCCTGACGGGCTTATGGGCCGCTGTCAGCGCGGGTTTGGGACTGACCACACGAGCTGATCTCGGTCTGCCCGCAGACGTGCAGACTGTCGACCTGGGTCTCCCCCCATTGGGAAACATTCCCATTGTTCTTCATCGTAGGCGCAACCTCCGGGCTCCGAACGCGATGCGGTTCGCTGAAATCACAGAGGAACTGGTAGGTGCTTACCTGCGTTCCCATTTGAAGCGAGCGGCGGCCTAAACCTGTAGATTCTTGAGCTGCGCTTGTGAGTCGACGGCTTTCCGGCGGGAGTCACGCCAGCGTTGCGATCAACGGTTTCGGGCCCGTGTAGGCGAGACTTAATCCTGGGATTCAATCGACAACTATCGAGTCGCTCACGAGCCGATCTTCTCGAACCTCCGCCTGCAGACTCCCGTGTCAGTGCAGATGATTTTCCCTTGTTGCAGCAGGACCGGTTGCCCTGCTTGATTCTGGCGTTAGGGCTCGTGTTCGGCTACGCTGCATGTCCTTCCAACTTCATTCCAGGTATCAACCCATTGGCCCACGGTTCATCGACTTCAGGTGAACATGGTCGTGCTGAACGGTATGACGGCAGCAGAGATTATTCGTAACAAATACTCACTCACCTGTTCAATATTTGGAACTTTTGTTCGTGCTTGCTCGGCCCTATATTTTGAAGTGGCTGTTCCAATGGACGCGAACAATAAGGAGTTCGTATGACACCCTCAATATCTCAAGCAGACTCGCAACTGACCCACTATCGGGCGGCAACCGTCAACGGCCGCAAGGTCTTTTATCGTGAGGCCGGCGACCCCAGTTCTCCCACGATAGTTCTGTTGCATGGACTTCCGACCAGCAGCCAAATGTTTCGCGAGCTGATTCCTGCGCTCGCCGATCAATTCCACCTGATTGCTCCCGACTATATCGGCTTTGGCCATTCTGATGCTCCATCGAGAAGTGACTTCGAGTACACCTTCGATATAGCGAGTATCTTCTTGACTCGACCCGGCGTTTGAAGATTTCTCGTCTCGGCGAACCAGGCGATGTCGCTGAGCTCGTCGCCTTTCTCGCAACAGAAGAAGCGAGATGGATTCACGGAGCCATCATTGATGTCGATGGCGGACAGAACAAGGGCGTGTGAACATCGCCATTGCACGTTCTGTGGAGATATTGCTTAGCTCCTGACCAGACATAGAAGCTGCTGGGTTGGCCACTTCTCACCATTGTGGGCGAACCCCTGAGACGATGGAGACACACTCAGAAGCCAGCCGAATTTAGGAGAAGTTTTTGTGGACATCCATAGCCGCTGTTGTCACGGCGCAATCTGCGGAGGATACGGAAGATGAGCGCGCCTCAGGAGGAACTCACTGCAGCAGCCGAGGCTGTATCGCCCCAACCCTCAATTTCGTCGAGCTCAGACACTGCTTTCCGCCATGATCTAGCCTTTCCCAAATTGAGCGGCGAAATGCTTCAAAGACTCGGGTCCTACGGACAAGTGGAGACCGTCCCGAAAGACACACTTCTGTACTCGTATGGTGATCGGGACACAGACATGATCGTTGTTCTCTCGGGAGAGATTGCGAGCCGGCTTTTAGTAGAAGGAGGTGGCTCAAAACTCTTCCGCTCTCTGCGTGCGGGCGATTTCAGTGGCGAGCTGAACCTCTTAAACTCACAAAGATCCGTCGCCGAAGCACGAACGACAATGATCAGTCGGCTTTTACGAATCACTCGGAAAAACCTGCGTGTGTTGATGCGTTTCGAGGGCGATATCGCGAACATTGTTGTTTCCGCTTGCATATGGCGTCGCGTTGGCATGATCGACGATCCCTCCACTGGGGTTGTACTTCGAGGATGCAAGGGTAGTCCGGATCTACTCAACCTCCGTCGCTTTCTGGTTCGCAATTACTATCCGCACCGGATCGAGGAGTCGCCAATGAACGATGAACCCGGCGAGGGCTTAGCTGCGACGAACATGCCAGAAGTCGAGTTGCTGGACGGTCGTGTCTTGGTTCGGCCGGCTGTCTGCGATCTGGCTGATGAACTAGGAATCACCGAAGTCCCTGAGCCTCATACGATCTATGACGTTGCTGTTGTCGGCGCAGGCCCTGCAGGCCTTGCCGCTGCGGTGTATGCAGCTTCTGAGGGTCTATCCACGATTGTCATCGAAGGGAATGCCCCTGGAGGACAGGCTAGTACCAGCTCGAAAATTGAGAACTACCTCGGATTTCCGACTGGCGTTTCGGGGGCGCAACTGGCGAGCCGCGGCCATCTCCAGGCGCTCAAGTTCGGGGTTCGCTTCGCCATCTCGCGCGACGTTGTGAGCACAGCACAAGCGAATGGCCTGCATCGGCTGATCCTTGCTGGCGGCGTGGCTGTTTGCGCACGCTCTGTCGTGATCGCAAGCGGGGCGCGTTACAGACGACTCAACGTGAAGAACCATGAGGATTTCGAAAACAGGGGGCTTTACTATGCTGCGACCGCAATGGAGTCTTTGCTTTGCCGCGACCGGGAGATCATCGTCGTAGGAGGGGGAAACTCCGCAGGGCAAGCCTCGGTCTTCCTTTCGGGAATTGCGAAACACGTACACCACATCATTCGCGGTGCGTCTCTAGAAAGCTCCATGTCGCAATATTTGATCTCGCGAATCGAGCGTTCTCCGCACATCACTCTCTACATGCATACAGAAATCGAGGAGCTCGAAGGTAAGGCGGCTCTTGAGTTCGTCACGTGGACGAATCGGAAGAGTGGCGAATCGGTTCGAAAGCCAATTTCCAGCGTTTTCGTCATGGTTGGCGCGGAGCCAAACTCTGGTTGGGTGTACGGCGCCGTCAAGCTCGATGGCAAGGGATTTGTTCTCACCGGTGGTGAATGGGGATTTGAAGCCACATCCTTTGCGACCAGCGTTCCCGGCATCTATGCTGTCGGCGATGTAAGAGCTGAGTCGGTGAAACGTGTTGCATCGGCGGTTGGCGAGGGTTCGGTAGTCATATCGGATATCCATCGGTATTTAGCTCGGAGACGTCTCGACTTCTCAGAGCAGGCGAAAGCTAGCTCACAGTTGCCAGGGAGTTGTCCTCTGGCTTCTGCAAGCCGTGTCTAACCCATGCAGGACTTCAAATGATTCGATCATGTCACAGCAGCCTCTACGCAGCAGCCGGCAATACTTCAGCTTTGCTTAAGTATTTGACGAGAATTTAGAACTATTCTTCTCGCTTATAAGACCTTACCCTGAAGAGACTATACGCAGGAGTAACAAGCTCGCGTGATCGGAGCTTGCTTCTCGCTGTCTTAACAGTTGAAC
>JBAUBR010000034.1:0-5964 GCA_049676965.1 Occallatibacter sp. | reverse complement strand
GCCGCGCACCCCGCCGCGGCCAGCACCAGGGATTCGAGCAGAACGCGCCGAGCCACCACAGCAGGCGTCGCGCCCAGCGCCGCCCGAATGCTCACGTCGCGCTGCATGCGCGTAGACCGCACCAGTTGCAAGTGGCCGATGTTCGCGCAGACGATCAGCAGCACCAGCGCCGCCGATCCCATCAGCAGCCGCAGCATCGGCCGTATCCCGCCCACGATCTGATCCTGCAGCGGAACGGCCTCAAGCGCCTTTTCCTTGTCCTCGGGATACGCCGTCTGCAACTGCCGCGAAAGCGTAGCCAGCTCCGCATTCAACTGCGCCGCGGAAACGCCGGGCTTGATTTTGCCCACCGCCCGCTGGTTATAGGCCGTGCGGCTGGCTATATCCGGCCGCGCCGGCCGCTCGACCCACACCACCGTCTTGCCGGGAAACGAAAATCCGTCGGGCAGAACGCCCACGATCGTCCGCGCGCGCTGGTCGTAATCCAGCGCCTGTCCGATTGCCGCCTGCGCCGAGCCGAAGTGCTCCCGCGCAAAGCTGCTGGCCACCAGCACCTCCGAGCCGTCCACATCGTCATGGAACAGCCGCCCCGCCACCGGCTCAACACCCAGCACCGTGCCAAAGCGCGGGCTCGCGGAGGCGATGTTCACGTAGTACGAGTGGCCGTTCAATTGCAACCCATCCTCCCAGTCGTTGTAGTAGGCCACCGATTCGAGAGAATGAATGCCATTGGCCACGTCCGCGTAATCATCCCCGCCGATCTTGGCGGCAGACCGGCCCTCGCGCAGGAAACGCGTATTGATCGAATAAATACGGCTGGCGTCGTGATACCCCAGCGGCTTGAGCAGCACGCAATCGACAATCGTAAAGATGGCCGCATTCAGCCCGATCCCGACGGCCAGCGTCAAAATCACCGCCAGCGTGAACGACAGCGAGCGGCGAAGCTGCCGCAAGGCGTAGCGCAGATCCTGAATCCAGAGGGTGAGCATGAGCCATGGCTCCTTTTGCGAGAAACGGAATGGAATGCGAATCCGGCTTTCAGTCAAGCAAACGGCAAGCCAATCCCCTCCCCTGAAAGCCCCATATCTTTCAACGATCTGCGCCCGGCGCCCCGCTGCGCAGCTCGTCCGCAATGTCCACGCGCGAACAGGCTTGTCCGCTTCTGGACATGCGGGTTTTCCAGCCTCTAGCCTGCGCCGTCCCTTGACCGCCCCTCGCACTCCCTTCCTGTGATACCGTTTGAATACGGCGTCCCTGAGCCGGACCTGCACGATTTTCGGTTCGGTCGTACGTCTGCCGGGCGGTTTTTTTAGAGCTGATATGTCATCCCGGTAGTCCGCGCCATCGCATCGAATGACAGATGGCCTGGAACGGGGACCCCGCGCGAAACCATAGAATGTCCCAGCAGCCGGAATTGACGTCGCCTCCGTTGCCCGCGAGCCCGGCTTCGGGACCTGTGCCCGCCCTCGGCGCATCATCCGGGCTCGGCGCCGATCCCGAGCCCCTAGCCCCTCCCCAGGCTCACCGGCATGGGCCGCAGCGCATTCCCCGCTGGCTGGAGCGTTCCGAGCTCTTTCTCCGAGTGCTGCTGCGCATGTACATTGGTCTGGCGGTCTTCGTGGCCCCGTGGTGGCCCATGTTCTGGGACCAGAACCCGCTGTTCGTGCAATTCCCCACCCTCGCTATCTACGCCGCCAATGGCGCCGTACGCGGCGTGGTTTCGGGCCTGGGCCTCTTGAATCTTTGGATCGCGTTTCGCGACGCGATCCACGCACGGGATGAGTGACAACGATGAACGAAGGAACGGAGACCGGAAAACAGGGATCAGGGATCAGAGATCAGGGGTCAGACGCCCCGAAATCTACCCGCATCGAAACCCTTCCTGACGTCAAGTCCGACGAGAATTCCGGTTCCTCGCACACCGCATCCACGCCACAGCCTTTACCTGACTCCGCAAAGATTCCTCCTGTTTCGCCGCCCAACGGCGGCCCTCCCCCGCTTCAGCCCGCCCCCCTGGCCTATGAAAATCCCGCCTTCGTGAACGGCCCCGACGGCCGTCTGCTGCGCATCATAGCCGAATACAGCGAGCCGCTGGCCCGCTTCCGGCGCGAGCAGATCCAGGACACCGTCGTCTTCTTCGGCTCGGCCCGCTTCCGTGGCCGCGAAGAGGCCGACCACGCCCTCGAACTGCTCGACAACACCGGCTCAACCCGCCCCGCTCCCAGCCACGAGCAGCCCGCCAGCCCGCCCCAGATCGCCGCCGGCCAGGCCACCACATTGCAGCGCAGGCGCGCCGTGGCCGCCGTTGAAATGGCCCGCTTCTACGAAGACGCGCGCCGCCTCGCGCAACTCCTCACCGCGTGGGCCCGCACCATCCCTTCCAAACGACACCGCTTCGTCGTCATGTCCGGCGGCGGTCCCGGCATCATGGAAGCAGCCAACCGCGGCGCCTGGGAGGCCGGAGGCAAAACCATCGGCCTCAACATCCGGCTGCCCTTCGAGCAGTCGCCCAACCCCTACATCACGCCCGGCCTCAACTTCGAGTTCCACTACTTCTTCATGCGCAAGCTGTGGTTCGCCTATCTCTCCAAGGCGCTGGTCGTTTTTCCCGGCGGCTTCGGCACCCTCGACGAAATGTTCGAAATTCTCACCCTGGCGCAGACCAAGAAGCTGGCCAAGAAGATCACCGTCGTCATTTATGGATCGGACTATTGGAAGCGCGTCTTCAACCTCGACGCCCTGGTCGACACCGGCGCCATCTCGCCCAAAGATATCGAACTCTTTCAGTACGCCGACACGCCGGAGAGCGCCTTCGAAATGCTGCGCCACGGCCTCACCGAAAATTATCTAGTCCCCGACATCGCCGCCGGACGCCTTCCCGAAGCCGGCGATGCCCGCGCCGAAGACTTCATGGCCGGCGTCTCAATCGAAGATTTTCTAGGTCCCGAAATGGCCAAAACCAACCGCTAGCTTAAGATGTGTCATCCTTAGCGGGTGAGAATGATTTTGGAAAGTCCTCATTCAAATGAGGATATCTCCGTAGATTTTTGCTGTGTAGGAACTGTGCAGGACAATTGTGCAAATCTCAGTCAATTTGGCTGCTACAGCTCCCTTGGGCACGAGGAGCCGGCCGCGTCGCCCATTCTTCCGAAGGTGAATCTGCGCCCATACGCGATGTCGGTTCCTGCTGTTCATACTGCTAACGATAAATGATCGCAGCAATGGCCGCATCTCCGCCGCATGTTCGGTGGTCAGAAGCGATGAAACTGAATGTTGATGCCGTAATCGCCAGTCGAAGTCTCAGCCATGGGCTTCAGGCAACGGATAATCGCAACCGTCGTCGGAGCCTTCAGAGGCTCAGCCCTATATCCATACCCTGACTCTTTTCCTGTTTGGGAGTCTCGGCGATCTCATGTTGCGGCGGTTTCAGGTCGGGCGCATGGGCGCTCTGGTGCGAAACATCATGGCCCAAAGCCTGCGACAGCTTCTCTCGATCATTCGTGAATATCTGCGCGTCCCACTGGCCGCGCGAAACCGAGACATAGGCCATTCGGTTATTGAGCAGGTCCTTCGCGCCAAGCTCCGTATCTACATGGATAAGCACACGGTCTGCGGTCTGCCCCTGACTGGAGTAGCTGGTCACGGCGTAGCCGTGATCCAGATGCGGATGTCGCTGCGGATCGAAGCTCATGCTGCGCTCTTTGTCCAGCTTCAACCGCATCGTGCCATCCTGGGCGATGCCCTCCACTGTTCCAAGTTCACGGTTCGCAATCTTTAATTCCTGGCTGGGCGCAGTGAACTGGATGCGGTCACCAACGGAGAATGCCTTCTCCTGCTCGCGGTAAACAGAGACCCCCATCTGGCGGCGCGGATCGTAAGTCGTCTGTTCCCCATTCGTCCGCAACTTCGTCAGCGTGTTTGCCTGCGCATTTACCGCCACAACGCGGGTGTACTCGCTCTTCTTGATGCCCGTCTCCTGCGAGCTGCGCGAGTAGCGCAGGATGTCATTGACTTGGTATTGCTGCGCCCAACTGCGATCCGCGCCGGTCATCTCCTGGCGCGGCACAAGCGTGTTGATGGAGTGCTCCCGCTGGCTCACAACGCCGCGCGATTGCAGCTCGTCATGTATTCGATCATTGATCTCGGTGCGCGAACGGTTGTCCGGCGAAACCACAAGCGTGCTTTCAGGAGCCTTGGCATACTCGCGCGCAATAGCGGAGATGCGTTCCTCGTGGCCTCTTACCTCATGGACTCGCCCCTGCCTATTAAGACTTTCGACAGCGGCTCCAACCTGACCGTGCGCCAACTGATCGACGGCTTTCTTCAGCTCCGGGTCGCGCTGCCGCACGATCTCCTCCAGCCTCACCGTGCGCATTCCCGCTTCCTGAAGCTGCGCGAAAGGGCGACCCGCTTCGACGGCCTCGTGCTGGCGCGTGTCGCCTACCAGTAGGACGCGGTCATTCGGATGGAGGCGGGTCAAGAACTCGTGCATCTGGCGCGTTGAGGCAAGCGATGATTCATCGAGCACATACAATCGCTTCTCGCCGGTGTCCGGCTGCTCACCCCTGGCAAGATGATGCTGGAGCGTAGAGGTCTCGATACCGGCCTCGGCGAGCTTATGCGCCGCGCGGGATGTCGGCGCAAATCCTTCGACCGTGTATCCTTGCGCCTCCGCACCTTCACGGATCACAGTCAAGGTCGTCGTCTTGCCGGCGCCGGCGACTCCATCCAATCCAACAATCTTCTCGCGGCTCACAAAGATGTCATCTACCGCGCTGCGTTGCGCTCGACTCAACTCCGGGTGCCGGTCTTCGGTAGCGATCCGCAAGTGGGGCGATACCAACATGGGATCGCCAAAGCCACGTTCATTGCCTCTCTGCATCTGGGCGACGATCTCCTTCTCCATGCGGATCATTTCTGCGGTGGTGTACTGCGGCGCGGCGCGGCCATCGGTTTGTTCAACTGCGCGGAACTCACCTCGCATCACCCGTTGCTCAAACTCATGCCGCACCTGGCCGTAGGTCGCCTGACCCATGCTGCGATCCATCGCCGCTTGAAGGATCGCTCGCTCATCCTGCACTGCCGAACGCTCAAAGACATGAGCGCGCGAATAGGTCACGGACTGCTGCACCGTTTTCTCAGGCTGTTGCGTATGCTGTTGCGCATGTTCGCGTGCCTGCGCAACAACGCGATCCGCCTGATGGCCGAACTGCGCGGCTAGTTCGCGGTGCCGCTGCAACACCTCTTCCGGTGAAAGCAGCTCTTTGCTGTCCCGCGTGCGATGGGCCGCTACCTGCGCCGCGCCCGCGCCGTCTCTCCCGATCTCCTGTAAATGTTCTTTGATCTGCTCCCGGCGCGGGCTCGATGCGTCGAGATACTCCTGTGTGTAGCCCTTGATCTCCGGCTGCCCATGCTTGCCGCGCTCGATCTCGTAGCCCAAACCATGCAGTCTCATGGCCAGTTCGGAACGGTACACGCTGGTCGCATAGTGCTGGGTCTGAAACAAGCTGCGCTCCTGGAGCGCGCGCGTCTGGCCGTTCTCGCGTTCGGTCACATTGAAGATGACAGCATGGGTGTGAAGCTGCGGAGCAGCATAACCGTCCACCGGACGGGCAGTGTCATGCTCGAAGGTGGCCGCGATGAACTTGCCGGTCGTCTCCGGTGCATGGACGTTGCCGATACGCGCCTGCGTGTAACGCTCCAGTTCTCCAAGAGCGACACGGACGCTTTCCCGGTGTGCCTCGCGGACACGATCATCGCGTCCTACAAGGGCGGTAAGGGAAACGGACTTCGGTGCGGAGAACGTCGCATCCCATCCGGCGCGATGCTCCACGCTGGTGATTTCCTTGCCGTACTCGTTTTCGTAGGTGCGCGCTGGCTGATGCTTGACGAGCTGCCAACCGCTTTCAGGATGCTGGCCTTCACTCAGGCGGGCGAAGTGCTCGGAGCCGACTTCGCCATCGA
>JBAUBR010000033.1:0-9265 GCA_049676965.1 Occallatibacter sp. | reverse complement strand
GGCCTGGCGCTGGCTGCGGCGATCGCGGCGCTGCTGCCGCGCATGCTTGCCTCCGAGCCGGCGATGCTTGTTTCCTTCGGGCCGACCGCGCATTTTGCGCTGGATTGGCGGGTCTTCTTCTTCGCGGCGGCGCTCGCGGCAGTCACGATGATCCTGCTGGCGCTTGTACCGCTAGGCCAGGTTGCGCGTCCGGAGCTGCTGCCGGTGCTGCAAATGGGATCCGGCATGAGGACGGAAGCGAGAATGCCTTGGATGCGCCGCGCGGCGATCTGGCTCCAGGTGGCAATTTCATTTGCCTTGCTGGTTTCCACCGGCGCCATGGTGCGCAGCTTTTTGAACACGCGCACGCAGGACATCGGCCTGACGCGCAGCCAGGTGCTGGTCGCGTTTACGCAGGATCCCGACGAGCCGATGCGCCACTCGGTGCTCGAGAAGCTGCGCGCGATGCCGGGCGTGGAGAGCGCGGCTTATGGGATTCGCGCCCCGCTCATGCCGTCGGAGGGCGGGATTGCGGCGAAGGTGCTGTTGCCCAGCCATCCGGAGATGCACGATCCGGTCGAGATCAAGTACAACGCGGTGAGCCCGAACTTCCTCGATGTGACGGGAACGCGCATCGTGCGGGGACGAGGATTCACGCCGGCAGACGATCGGAATGGCCTGCCGGTGGTTGTGATCGATCAGGCAATGGCGGACAAATTCTGGCCTGGCCAGGACCCGATCGGGCAAATCGTGCGGCTGCCGGATTTCGGCAACGGAGCGGACGGCAAGGGCGTTGAGATTCAGGCGCGCGTCATTGGCGTGACGGAGAATGCGCCGATCAACGACATCGGCGAGATTCCCGAGCCCTATATGTACCTGCCGTTCCACTTGTCGCAGATGGGCGAGATGACCTTCGTGTTGCAGACGGGGCAGAATGCGATGTCGATGGCGCAGAGCGCGCGCCAGACTCTGATCCACATCCATCCGCTGCTCGACCCGACGTTCGTCACTTCGCTGCCGGAGCTGATCCGCTCATCTTCCGGAAGCTATCAGATGATGGCCGAACTGGTGAGCGTGCTGGGACTCATCGGCCTGGCGCTCACCGTTGTTGGGCTTTACGGGTTCCTGGCGTTTCGCGTTACGCGGCGGCGGCGCGAGATCGGCATTCGCATGGCGCTGGGAGCTTCGCGCGAAGCGACTGCGTGGCTGGTGGTGCGCGAGACTGCGCGGTTGGCCGCGGTAGGTCTGGGTTTTGGTGTTGCGCTCTCGTTTGGAGCGGCGCGGCTCGAGGAGTCGATGCTGTTAGGCGTGCGCCCGCTGAACGCGCTTTCGCTGGTTGCCGCACTCTGCATTTTGATGGCTGCCGTCGCCGCGGCCGCGTGGTTGCCGGCGCGGAAGGCGGCGTCGGTGGATCCGATACAGGTGCTGAGGACGGAGTGAATGAGGGACTGAGGGACTAGGGACTAGGCCTGGGACAGTATGATTTCGTACCTTTGGGATTCGTGGTCTCCCATCCTTTCGTCCGCCGCGGCGGACGAAATGATGGGGCACGGAGCTGGTAAAAGATCACGCTGTCAGAGACCTAGTGGGGTGAGGGTAAAGTTGGTCGCAAATCGGGACGCGCCAAACGCAGGTCCTTCGACTCCGTTTGGCTCAAAAAACGAGCCAAACTGCGCTCAGGATGACAGCATTTTTGTGATGCGAACTTCAAGCACAGGACATTAGGAGCCTAAAGCTTAAAACAACCGGAGGATTGAATGCTTTTGCAGGATTTGCGCTACGCGCTGCGCCAGTTGATCAAATCGCCGAGCTTTACGATCACGGCGGTGGTTACGCTGGCGCTGGGCATCGGCGCCAATACGGCAATCTTCACGCTGGTCCAGGAGATTCTGCTGCGCAAGCTTCCGGTCGCAAACCCGGCGCAGCTCTATCGCATTGGCGACCTGGACGACTGCTGCGTGGAGGGCGGCTTTATCAACGATAACGGCGACTTCGACATCTTTTCCTACGATCTCTATCTGCACTTCAAAAACTCCGCTCCGGAGTTCGAGCAATTGGCCGCGGTCATGGCCGGGCAATGGACATGGAATGTTCGCCGGGGCAATGCGCCCGGTAAGTCTCTGCGTGGCGAATTTGTCTCCGGCAACTATTTCTCCACGCTGGGACTGGGGCCCTGGGAGGGCCGCGTCTTCTCCGGCTCCGACGATCAGCCATCGTCTCCTCCGGTAACCGTGATCAGCTATCGCACCTGGCAAACCGAGTTTGCCGCCGACCCGGCGATCGTTGGTTCGACGGTCTTCATTCAAACCAAGCCATTCACGGTGATCGGCATCGCGCCGCCCGGATTTTTCGGAGATCGCGTCAGCGACAATCCGCCCGACTTCTGGATGCCTGTTCAAACCGAGCCCTACGTTCGCGGCGACAGCTCGATCCTGCACCACCCCGACTCTCACTGGCTCTATCCCATCGGCCGCGTGCGGCCGGGGACGAACATTGGCGTGTTGCAGTCCAAGCTTTCAACGGCGCTGCGCAACTGGCTCTCCAGCCGCCCAAATTACACCGATAACGGCGGCCGGGCCATGATTGCCAAACAATATGTCGTGGTAGTTCCCGGCGGCGGAGGAATCCAGAGCCTGCAGCAGGAAACGGGCAAGGGCCTGGACATGCTCATGATCCTTTCCACCGTGGTTCTGCTGATCGCCTGCGCCAACATCGCCAACCTGCTGCTGGCGCGCAGCACATCACGCCGCGCCGACATTGCCGTGCGCGTGGCCATGGGCGCCAGCCATGCGCGGCTCATCCGCCAGATTCTTACCGAGAGCGTGCTTCTGAGTTCGATCGGCGGCTTGGTGGGCCTCGCCGTGGCCTATGGCGGGTCGCACACCATCCTGGCCCTCGCGTTCCCCGACGCGCGCAATATGCCCATCTCGGCCACTCCATCGCTCACCGTGCTGGGTTTCGCTTTCCTGGTCTCGCTCATCACCGGCGTGCTCTTCGGCACGGCTCCGGCGTGGCTCTCGTCGCATGCGCAGCCGGCCGAAGTGCTGCGCGGCGCCACGCGCTCTACGCGCGACCGCTCGTCGATTCCGCAAAAGGCGCTGGTGGTATTTCAGGCGGCGCTGTCGCTGGTTTTGCTGGCCGGCGCGATCCTGATGTCCAAGTCGCTGGTGAACCTCGAGCACCAGAATTTCGGCGTGGTCACGGCCAATCGCTACGTGCTGCACCTGGATCCGACCGGCGCAGGATACACGGTGGAACGGATGCAGCCGCTTTACCGCGAAATCCAGAACCGCTTTTCCACGCTGCCGGGCGTGAGCAGCATCGGCCTGGCAATGTACAGCCCGCTCGAAGGCGACAACTGGGGCGAATGCGTGATTCAACAGGGCCATTCCGCTCCGGGGCCGAACGACAGGTGCGGCTCGACGTGGGATCGCGCGAGCCCCGGCTTCCTCGATTCGATCGGTGTGCCCATCGTGCTGGGCCGCGGCATCACCGATGCCGACACCGCAACTTCGCCCCTGGTCGCGGTCGTGAACCAGACTTTTGTGAAGCGATTTTTCCCCAAGCAGAATCCGGTTGGCGCGCACTTCGGCATCGACGATCCGCAGTTCTCAGGCAGCTTCGAAATTGTTGGCGTCTATCACGACTTCAAAATGAACAACCCGCGCGAGGACGTTCGCCCGGTATTTATCCGTCCGGTCACGCAGCAAATCGTCTACAAGGACTCGACAGGCAAGGATGCAAACACTGTTGCGAGCTTGAACACGACCGAGATCCAGTCCATGAGCATGCAGGCGATGGTGATCGACTTCAGCCACGCGCCCGCGGACGCCGACGCGCTGATCCGCCACACCATGGCCGGTATCGATCCCAATCTGACGGTGATGGACCTGCGCACGTTCGATAACCAGGTGGCCGGCAACTTCAACGAGGAACGCCTGGTCGCGCGCCTCACCAGCCTGTTCGGCATCCTCGCGCTCATTCTCGCTTCCATCGGGCTCTATGGCGTGACTTCGTACTTCGCCGCGCGCCGCACCAGCGAGATCGGGATTCGCATGGCGCTAGGCGCTTCGCGCTCGAGCGTGGTCGCCATGGTGCTGGGCGGCGCGCTCTGGCAAATTCTATTCGGCCTGGCGCTGGGCATCCCGGCGGCATTGTTTGCGGGCCATTTGATGGCCAGCCAGCTTTACGGCGTCGGCGCTTACGATCCGATGGCGTTGGCCGGAGCCACGGTGGTGCTGGCGCTGTGCGCGGCTGTGGCGGGATTTCTTCCCGCGCGGCGGGCAGCTTCAATTGAACCGATGCAGGCGTTGAGGACGGAGTGAACGAGGGACTAAGGGACTAGGGAACAAGGAACCCGAGAACAGGGAGACGGAATGCTCTTGCAGGATATTCGCTATGCGCTGCGGCAGTTGCGCAAGTCGCCGGGGTTCACAATCACGGTGGTCATCACGCTGGCTCTCGGCATCGGCGCCAACGCCGCGGTGTTCGCGCTCTTCGACCAGGTGCTGCTGCGCATGCTGCCCGTCGATAAGCCAAAGGAGCTGGTGCGCTTCGTATTCACCGGCAGCTTCGCCGGCTCCATGAGCAGCTTCGGCGGCGACGTGCATGACTATTTCTCCTACCCGATGTACAAAGACCTGCTCGACCGGAGCCAGGTCTTCAGCGGAGTGATCGCCTCCGACCAAACCAGTGTCGGCGTCTCCTGGCGCAACCATGCGGAGAGCGAAAATGCGGAGATCGTCACGGGAAACTATTTCCAGGTGCTGGGCCTCAAGCCGGCGCTCGGCCGCCTGTTCACGCAGGCCGACGATACGGCCAAGAACGCGAACCCAGTCGTCGTCCTCAGCTACGACTATTGGAAAGCTCACTTCGCCTCGGAGCGCGATATCGCCGGGCAGACCCTGCTGATCAACGGGCATCCCTTCACCATCGTCGGCGTGGCGCCGCAGAACTTCGACTCCGCCATCGGCGGATACCGCCCTGGTCTCTTCATTCCCGTGAGCATGGTCGAGGTGGCCATGCCTTGGGCCGCGCCCGGACAGCCGCTCGAGAATCATCAAAACATCTGGCTCACGCTGGTGGCGCGGCTCAAACCGGGAGTCACGGCCGCGCAGGCGCAGGCCAGCCTGGCGCCGCTGTGGCACTCGCTGCGCGCCCAGGAGCTTACGCTGTATAAAACGGCGTCGGCGCGATTCAAAGAGGGCTTTCTCGACAAGTCGCATCTCGAGGTGAAGGACGACTCGCAGGGCTTCGCGCCCGGCCGCACCGACTTGAAGACGCCGCTTATGATCCTGATGGGCATGGCCGGCCTTCTCGTGGCTCTGTGTGCCATCAACGTGGCCACGCTGCTGCTGCTGCGCGCCGCCGGCCGCGCCCGCGAAATGTCGATGCGCTATGCGCTGGGCGCAAGGCGCGGCCGCATCGTTACGCAACTGCTGGTGGAAGGCGGAATCCTGGGCCTGCTCGGAGCCGTGGCCGGAGTCTTTCTCGCTCCGGTGGCAGCCGAGGCGCTGGTGCGTCTCCTGACCAACGCCGACCCCGGCAGCGAGCCTTATTCCGCTTCGATCGACACGCGCGTTCTGCTCTTCACGCTCGGCGTCTCTCTGGCTGCGAGCCTGCTCTTCAGCGTTGCGCCTGTGTTTCACTTCCTCAAGCCCGACCTCGCCAATTCGCTGCGCCAGACCTCGGGCACGGCTTCAAAGAACTCGCAACGCTTTCGCAAGCTGGCCGTGGGCGCGCAGATCGCGCTCAGCGTGATGCTGCTGGGCGGGGCGGGCCTGTTCGTGCGCACGCTCGACAACCTGACGAGCCAGAAGATCGGCTTCGATGCCGCGCGCCTTGACACCTTTACTCTCGATCCCACCATCTCCGGATACGGAGAAGATCGCACTCCGCAGATCGAAACGAATGTTCTCGACGCCGTGCGCCGCATTCCCGGCGTGCTGCAGGTTGCCGGCTCCAACGACGGCGAGCTGACAGGCAGCTCCAACACCACGGGATTCACGCTGCAGGGATACAAGCCTAAAGAAGATGACAACATGGACTTCGAGGACGAGTGGATCACGCCGGAGTACTTCGCCACGCTTCGTCAGCCGGTGCTGGCCGGCCGCGAATTCAGCGCGGCCGACGCCAAGGGTTCGCTCAAAGTAGCCGTGGTCAACCTGGCGCTCGCGCAGAAGTTCTACGGCTCGCCGCAAAATGCGCTTGGGCGACAGATCGGCGATAGCGGCAAGCCCGACACCACCATCGTTGGAGTAGTGGGCAACGTGATCCACCAGACTCTGCGCAGCAAAACAGGGCCGGGCGTGTACCGGCCCTACGCGCAAACGCCGAATCCCGTGGGGTTGCAGATTTACGCGCGCACGGCGGCGCAACCCAAACTGTTTGAGGCGGCGATTCGGCAGGCCGTTCACCAGCTCGATCCCACGCTGGTGGTCGACGGCATGCGCACCATGGAGGCCGAGGTCACGCGTACCGCATCCGACGAGCGCGCGCTTGCCGTGCTTGCCATTGGCTTCTCCGCGCTGGCCATGCTGCTGGCCGCGGTTGGACTTTACGGCGTATTGGCCTACTCCACCGAGCAGCGCACCCGCGAGATCGGAGTGCGCCTGGCGCTGGGCGCGCCGCGCTCGGGAGTGATGATTCTGATCGTGCAGGAAATGGCGCTCATTGCGGGCGTGGCCATTGCTGTTGCGCTGCCGTCCGTGGTCGGGCTCGCGCAGCTTTTCCGCACGCAGTTATATGGCGTCACCGCCGCCGATCCGCTGGCCCTGGCCGGCGCGGTGGCGCTCACAATTGTCATGATCGTATTGGCCGCGGCGTTGCCTGCCCGCCGCGCCGCAGGGGTTGAGCCGATGCAGGCGCTGCGCACCGAGTAGCCGTACACGAACGAGAAGGGAAGTGAGATGAACCTGCTTCGCAATCTCCGCTTCAGCCTGCGCATGCTGCGCAAGAGCCCCGGCCTCACCGCCACCGTTGCGCTGACGCTGGCGCTGGGCATTGGCGCGGTCACGGCGATCTATACCGCCGTTTACGCCACGTTCATTGCGGCCATGCCCTATCCCAACCCCGATCAGCTCGTCATTGTCTGGTCGTACGTCGGCGCGCCCCCTCATCGCAACGGCATAGCCGCGGGAGACTTCACCGACTGGCTGGCGCAGAGCCACTCGTTCGTCGGGCTGAAGGCCTTCACCGGCACCAGCTTCAACCTGGCCCGCGCCGACTCGCCGGAGAAGGTGAACGCGCAGCAGACCTCGCCGGGCATGTATGCCATGATGGGCGACAAATTCCAGATGGGCCGCGACTTTGTGCCCGATGAAGGAGTTCTTGGCAAAGATCACGTCGTGATCCTGATGAACAAGCTGTGGAAGAGGATGGGCGCCGACCCCAACATCATAGGCAAGACCATCACGCTCGATCAGAAGCCCTACACGGTGGTGGGCGTGCTGGCGCCGGGCCAGGCCGACCGGCTCGATCAGGAGCTGGTGGTGCCGCTGGCCTTTACTCCCAAGCAGTTGAACCACGACTTTCACTGGCTGCTGGTGATGGGCCGGCTGAAGCCGGGCGTCACCATCAAGCAGGCGCAGGCCGACATGGACAGCGTCACCGCCAACATCGCCAGAGCCTATCCTCGCGAAGACAAGGGCTGGGGCGCGCGCGTCGATAAGCTGCAGAACGACTTTCTCGACCCCAGCGTGCAGACCACGATGTACCTGCTGCTGGGCGCCGTCGGTTGCGTGCTGCTGATCGCGTGCGTCAACGTCGCCAATCTGCTGCTGGCCAAGGGCATCTCGCGCCAGCGCGAAGTGGCGATCCGCTCCGCGGTGGGCGCGACGCGCGGCGCCATCTTTGCGCAGTTCGTCAGCGAGAGCCTGCTAATGGCGTTCATCGGCGGCATTCTCGGGATTGGCGTGGGCTACGCCATGCTGCGCGGCCTCAACGCGGCGATGCCCGAGGGCACGCTGCCCAGCGAGGCCGTTCTCACGCTGAACCTGCCGGTGCTCCTGGTCACGCTCGGCGCCACTACGCTCGCCGGTATCCTCTTCGGCTGCGCACCGGCGTGGTACGCCTCGCGGCTCGATCCCGCGGATACGCTGAAGGAGGGCGGCCGCAGCGGGTCCAGCAAGTTCCGGCAACGGCTGCGGCAAGGTCTCGTCGTCGGGGAGTTCACGCTGGCTCTCGCCCTTCTGGCCGGCGCGGGGCTGGCGATGCACAGCTTCTGGAATCTTGCCCACGTCGATCTCGGGGTGCAGACCGATCACGTGCTCACCTTCGACCTGCCGGTAGTCAAAGACGCCAATATGAACCCGGATCAACTGGTCGCGCATTATCGGCAGGTCGTGGAAAAAATCGAATCGACTCCCGGCGTCCAGAGCGCGGCCGCGGTGGTCGGCATGCCTCTCGAGGGCACCGGCTTCGGCATGCCGTTCACGCTCGAAGGCGATCCGCAACTCACCGATCCCTCCAAGCGTCGTGGCGCCGGTTTCCAGATGATCACGCCCGACTACTTCAAGACATTCGGCATCCACCTGGTCCGCGGGCGCGCCTTCACCAGCGCCGACAACGTGGGCAGCGTGAAGGTGGCCATGGTCAACGAACAGTTCGTCAAATCGTATATCAAGAACAAGAACCCTATCGGCTTGCACGTCAACGTGGAGCAGCTCATTCCCGGCGTGCAGCAGCTCGGGCCGTATCAATCGTGGGAGATCGTCGGCGTGTTCCACGACGTGCGCGGCGGCTCGTTCCAGCGCCAGCGCGAGGAGATCGATATTCCGTTCTACCAGATTCCGTGGGACGACGCCGGCATCGGCGTGCGCACCGCAAGCGATCCGGCGGCGATGACCAAGACGATTGCGACAGCGGTGCACTCGGTGGACCCGGCGGTGGCGCTGGCCGACGTCAAGACGCTCGATCAGATTCGCGACGAGGCGCTGTCGGGCAATCGCTTCACGCTGCTCTTGTATGTGAGCTTTGCGGTCATCGCGCTGGCGCTGGCCGCAGTGGGCATCTATGGCGTGATGGCGTTTGCCGTGGGCCAGCGCGAGCACGAGATCGGCGTGCGCATGGCGCTGGGCGCCAGCCGCGGCCGCGTAGTGCGCATGATTCTGCAAGAGGGCGCGCTGATGGCCGGCGTGGGACTGGTGCTGGGCCTGGTGGGCGCGTATTTTGTGGGGCGCGCGATGCAAAGCACTTTGTACAACGTGGGCTCGATCGACATTGGCGCTTTTTGCGCGGTGGGCGCGCTGCTGCTGGCCGCGGCGTTGCTGGCCAGTTATCTTCCGGC
>JBAUBR010000032.1:0-48387 GCA_049676965.1 Occallatibacter sp. | reverse complement strand
CACACATACTCCGCGCCTGGCTCGCGGCCGGCGGCGGCGACCGTGCTGCGGCGATAGATGAAGTGGTCGCTGCCCTCGATCCAGTTGGGCGCGTCGGGCGCATGATCGACAAGATCGCGATACTTTTCCTGCAGGCCCAGCGCCCGATCGTAGTCGGCGCGAGTCACCTGGTTCTGCGCCGCACCGGCCAGCGCCGCCGCAATCAATGAACCGCAAAGCGCCGCTTGCCACACAATTCTCCTTGCCATCGCCCGCCGACCTCCCGCCGCATTTGCAGCTTCGCTAAAATGCATACGATCTTGTATACCAAAGAGGGACTCGCGCGGCGCCGCACCGGAATTCGATCGTATAAGGTGGGGTGGTTGCCCTTTGCAGATTCCCGACGACGATGATCCCCGCCAATTCATTCCCACGGAGGTCGCTTCAATCGATGCGCTTCTCTCGCGCTTTACTCTCAGCGATCCTTGTTGCCCCGATCGCTGCCACGCCAATGCACGCCCGGCAATCAACCGGCCCCGGCGCTCTCGATGCCTCCGTTCCGCCCATGCGCGCGCTCATCGAGCGCTACAACGCCGACCGCGAAACGCTGGCCAGCGTCTACACCGATCCGTACGCGCCCTCGACGCGCGAGCGCTGGGCCGCGTTCTATCGCGAGAATCGCGCGGCGTTGGAGAAAATCGACTTTGCGTCGCTCGACCGCGAGAGCCAGGCCGACTACCTGCTCTTTGCCAACCTGCTCACCCAGCAGGAGCATCAGCTTGAACTCGACGAGCAGCAATGGAGAGACGTTGCACCACTGCTGCCCTTCGCGCCGGCGATCTTCGCACTCGAAGACGCGAAACGCCGCATGGAGCACCCCGATCCGCAAAAATCCGCCGCCACGATCGACGAGCTGGCCAAAGCCGTCGCCGCCAGCCGCAAGGATCTTGAAGCGAAAGCGAAAGACGCAACGCCTGCGGACCGCATCGCCGCGTGGCGCGCCGCGACTGACCTCGACGAATTGAGCAAGCAGTTGAATAAGTGGTTCGATTTCTCCAACGGCTACGATCCGAGCTTCACCTGGTGGGTGGCCGAGCCCTACAAAAAGGCCGCCGCCGCGCTCAAAGACGACACGACCTTTCTGCGTGAAAAGCTCGCCGGCATTGCGCCCGACGACAAAGCGACGGTGATCGGCATGCCCATCGGCCGCGACGCGCTGCTCAAGCAGCTCGACGACGCCATGATTCCCTACACTCCCGAAGAGTTGATCGCCATGGCCAAAGACCAGCTCGCCTGGTGCCAGGGTGAGATGATCAAGGCCAGCCGCGAGCTCGGCTACGGCGACGACTGGCACAAGGCTCTCGAAGCGGTGAAGAACACGTACGTGGAACCGGGCAAGCAGCCGGACCTGATCCGCTCGCTGGCCCTCGAAGGCGAAAAGTTTGCCGATGACCACGACCTGGTCACCATTCCGCCGCTGGCCAAGGAGACGTGGCGCATGGCGATGATGACGCCGGAGCAGCAGCTCGTGAATCCGTTCTTCCTGGGCGGCGACACGATCATCGTGAGCTATCCCACCGACACCATGACCTACGACCAGCGCATGATGAGCATGAGGGGCAACAATCCCTACTTCTCGCGCGCCACCGTTTTCCACGAACTGATTCCCGGCCATTGGCTGCAGGAGTTCATGACCGCGCGCTACCGGCCCTATCGCCAGGCGTTCGGCTCCGGCTTCTGGATCGAGGGCAACGCCTTTTATTGGGAAATGCTCTATTGGGATCTGGGCTTCGATGCCACGCCGCAGCAGCGCATCGGCGCGCTCTTCTGGCGCATGCACCGCTGCGCGCGCATCATCTTCTCGCTCAGTTTTCATCTGGGGACGATGACGCCGCAGCAAGCCATCGATTTTCTGGTGACGCAAGTGGGCCACGAGCGCGACAACGCCACCGCCGAGGTACGCCGTTCGATCAATGGCGACTACGACCCGCTCTACCAGTGCTCGTACATGCTCGGCGCGCTCGAATTTCGCGCACTGCACCATGAGCTGGTGGACTCGGGCAAGATGACAAATCGCCAATACCACGATGCGATTCTGAGGGAAAACATGATGCCCGTCCCGGTCCTGCGCGCGATCCTGACCGGCGAAAAGCTGACACCCGGCTGGAAACCACAATGGAAGTTTCTGGACGAGGTCAATCTGGCCACGGCTAAGGAGCCTCTGAATAAATCGAGGTTTTGAAAGGGCACGACTGACAGCTGCAGAGGCGGGACACAACTTCGACATCGATCTGCGAGAATAAGAACATAGTTGCCGCATCCATGATTCAGCGGGGCAAAGCAGACAACAATGCGTCGAGTTGCGCTGATTTATAACCCGGTGTCAGGCCAGCATTCCAATGGCTATCTCGCATCCGTTGAGAGCGCGCTCGCCGTGCTGCAGGAGGCGAGCGTCGAAGGCGAGATCCTGCCCACGCAAGGTCCCGGCACAGCAGCGGACATTGCGCGGCGCGCCGTCAACAACGGCTGCGACACCGTGCTTGCCTGCGGCGGCGACGGAACCGTGAACGAAGTGCTGCAAACGCTGGTGGGAGGAACGACGGCGCTAGGCGTGCTGCCCATGGGCACAGCCAACGCGCTGGCTTCGGACCTTGGCCTTTATGCGCCGCCGGCAAAGGCCGTGCGCAGGCTGCTTACGGCAGCCCCGGTGCGCGTCGCGGTGGGCAAAATCTTCTTTCGCGATCGCGAAGGCGCGGAGCACTGGCGCTACTTTACCGTTGCCGCCGGAGTGGGCGCCGACGGCCAGTTCTTCTATCGGCTCGATTCCAACCTGAAGCGCCGCTTCGGCTACGCGGCCTATCTGCTGGAGGCGTTTCATCTCTGGACCACGCACTCGTTTCCTCTCTTCGATGCGACCGTGATGGCGCCGGGCGAATCGAAGGCCCGCGTCGAGCAGTTCTCGCAGCTCTTGGCGGTGCGTATCGGCAACTTCGGCGGAGTGGTGCAGAATCTCGTCCCCGGCGCGGCGCTGCGCAACTCCAACTTGCGCCTGGTGGCGTTCAAAACCCGCAGCCGTTACCGCTATCTGCGCTTCGTTACCGCGGTCATCTTCCGCCGCCACACCTACTCGAGCGATATCCAGTCGCTGGATGCCGTCACGGTGGAGTGCTGCACCCAAAACGGCTCCGCCGAGCGCGTGCTCGTCGAAGCGGACGGCGAGTTGCTCGGCCGCCTCCCGGCACGAATCGAAATTGTGCCCGACGCGCTCACCCTCCTCATCCCATCCGATTCCCAGCCGTAGCCAGTGCCCGATGAAGGGTACGGGCTTCAGCCCGTATGTAAACGCCCTGATGAAGAGATGGGTTTTGGCTGGCGAAGTCTCCATTCTTCAAGTTGACAGCCATCGTCCGCCGCCGCGCAATTTCGAATGAGATACAATTCCCCGAATGGAGAAACAGGCCATGCCGAATCGCGCTCTATCTACGTCCATCGATCGCCGGACTTTTCTTCAATCGGCAGCCTGCGCTGCAGCGGGCGCCATGGCCCCTCCCGCGCTTTTCGCCTCGTCGCCGCAAACCGCGTACGCTGCCGAAGTCGATCCACTGACCTACCGGACCGGCGAGCGCATTGCTGCCACGCCGACGTTTCGCTACCGGCCCTATCGGTCGAAATCGGCGCCGACGGCGGACACGCTATCGTGGGTTCAGATCGATCTCGGCGTGGAAAAGCCCATCGACTCGGTCATTCTCTATCCCGCCAACCAGCGCATGGTGCCCGGAAAAGATCAATACTTCGCCGGCGAAGCCTTTCCGGTGCGCTTCAAGATTGAGGCCGCATCCGATGCGGGCTTCGGCGATCCCGTTGCAATCGCCGATCTCACCGCAGATGACTTCGAAAACCCCGGAGACTACATCCTCGGGTTCCCGGCGAAGAATGCGACTGCCCGCTATGTACGCTTGACCGTAACGAAGATGGCCAAGCCGCAATGCTCGCCCAAGGAGAATGGCGACGCGCCGGAAGGCATGGCCTTTTGCGATCCGGCCGGCCCGTATCGGTTTGCTCTCGCAAAGATCGGAGTCGTTTCGACAGGAGCCGATGTTGCAGTCGGCCGCTCCGTTACTTCCGACTCGACTTACGGCAACAAATCCGACCTGTCTCAACTCACGCGCCCCGAGCGCATCGAAACGGAATATATCCAGCGCGACCGCACATATCTCGTGACCGATCCGGCAACCTGGAAGAGAGTTACTTATGCCGCGGAAGCTCCGCTTACTGGAGTAACTCTGCGCGGCGGCCTCTTTGAGACCGCCATGCGCAATAACATTCAATACCTCATGGATTCCTACACGCTCGACGATCTGCTGCTTCAGTTCCGCGAGCGCGCCGGCAAGCCCATTCCTCCCTCGCCGCGCAAACCCGATCAATTCTGGGAGAGCGATCTGGCCGGCTCCAACGCCGGCCGCTTCCTGATGGGCGCCGGAAACACGCTGCGCTGGATCGACGACCCGGAGCTGCGCAGCCGCTTCAATGCGGTCGTAGACGGCATCGCCTCATGCAAGCAGCCAAATGGTTACGTGATGGCGTATCCGGAAGACTCCATCTTCTACTCCGAGCGCGGAGCCTACACGCGCGCCTGGCTCACACATGGATTGATCGAGGCAGGCTACGGCGGCAGAAAGGACGCCTTCGATCTGCTGCGGGGAAACTACGATTGGTTCGATAACTGCCAGTATCTCCCCGGCCTGATGCGCGGCGCGGTCCAGGGCGGCCAGGGAATGATCGCCAATACGCGCATGTACTTTACGCCCGTGGGCAAGCCCGCGGATATGCAGGTGATTCAGCGCTACTATCTCGAAGATAAGTGGCTTGCGGCACTGGCGCGCGGCGAGAAAGACGCAATCTGGCAATATCCGTACGATCGCCCGCATTGTTATCTGCTTACTAACCTCGAAGCGTATCTCGATCTATATCGCGCAACCGGCGATCGGCATATCCATGACGGCGTGAAAGCCGCGTGGGAGATGTACAACGCGCACTGGGAGCAGCCCGGTGGATCGATCTCGATCATCGAGTATAACTACGATCCGCCGGATTCGAATTCGCTCACGCAGAAGCTGGGCGAATTATGCGGCAGCTCTTTCTGGGTCTTCCTGACCCAGCGTTTCCAGTTGATGAGTCCCGCCGACGAGCGTTACGCCACCGAGATCGAGAAGTCGATCTACAACGTAGCCATCGCCAATCAGGATGGCGCGCAGGGTCTGCGCTATCACACCATTCTGTCGGGCCAAAAGGAAAAGGGCACGCGCATGAACACCTGCTGCGAAGGCCAGGGTACACGGCTGCTCGGCTCCCTGCCGGAGCATATCTATTCCATCGCGCCCGATGGACTTTACATCAATCTCTACGAGCCGTCGACGATCCGCTGGCAGCACGGCGGAAGCGCGATGGAACTGACGATGAAGACCGCATTTCCGCACGGTCCACGGGTTGAGTGCACCGTGAAGACAGAAACGAATACGCGGGCTGTGCTGCGCGTTCGTATCCCTTCGTGGGCGGCTGCGGGAATGGCGATTTCGGTGAATGGCAAGGCCACGGGCCAAGGTCAACCGGGCAACTATGTGGCCGTCGATCGCAATTGGTCCAACGGCGACACGATCGGCTTCACGCTTCCCGCAATCGTCCGCGCACTCAAATATACGGGGACCGACCAGATTCCGGGCAAGATGCGATACTCCTTTGAGTACGGTCCGATTTTGCTGGCTGCGGTCGGCTCGGCAAACGCCGAGTTCACAAACGCCGCGAGCGCGAAGCGGTTGGCCGCTCAACTCCAGCCGATCGACGGCGAGGCGCTCCATTTCACGGTTCGCGACAATCCAGGCTTGAAATTTATTCCGTACTTCGAAGTTGCACAGGAGGAGTTCACGTGCTTTCCGGCAGTTCCGGAGAAAGCATGAAGCTCAAATCGCCGGATAAAAGCTGGCGATCCAGTTGACGAGCAGCGACGGGAAGATACCGAGAACAACCACTGCGGCGGCGATGAGCATCAACACCGTCATCGTCACCGGGTGCGCGCGGATGGGTGACTCATCCACGCCCGGGATAACATAGGCGCGCTTGAGAACCTGCAAGTAGTAATAGAGAGAGACCGCGCTGAAGCCGACGGCGAGCGCAACCAATGTAAATGGAACCGGACCAGCCGAAACGCCCAGCACTGCGGCGAAAAGATCGAACTTGGCCCAGAAGCCGACCAGCGGCGGAATGCCGGCCAGGGAAAGAAACAGCACCAGCAGCACCGCGGCAAGCGCGGGGTTGCGCTTGTGCAGGCCGCGGAACGAGTCCATGCGGTCGCTGCCGGTAGCGCGCTCGACCACATCGACGAGAGCGAATGCACCGATGGTGGTCAGGCCGTAGGTGAGGACGTAGTAGAGAACCGCATTGGCGCTGACCGACGAATAGGAGAAGAACGCAAGTGCGAGGAGGATGTAACCTGTGTGAGCGATCGCCGAATAGGCAAGCAGCCGGCGGACGCTCGACTGCGCCAGCGCCGCAAGATTGCCTAAAATTATGGATCCCGCGGAAAGCACCGCCAGCGTTTCCATCCACGCGGCGCGGAACCCAAGGAAGACGGGCGGTGTGGCGCCGGCAGTGATCTGCACAGTGACATAGCTCTTGAAGTGCGGGCCGTCGAAGAGATGCCACGCGGCTGTGCCGATGCCAATGAGGAGTGCGAAGCTGGCGACTTTGGATATGGAGGCGATGAACGCCGCGGCCGGCGCGGGCGCACCCTCATACGTATCCGGCGCCCAGAGATGGAACGGCATAGCCGCAACTTTGAAGCCAAGCCCGGCAGCGATCATCACCACGGCAGCATAGAGCAGCGGCGCGGAGTGATTGGCGTTCACGGTGTAGAGACCGCGAAAAACCTGCTGCAGGTTCGTGGAGCCGGTGAGGCCGTAGAGATAACTGAAACCAAACAGCAGGAAAGCCGCCGACATTCCGCCGAATAAGTAGTACTTGATGGCAGCTTCAGCGCTCCTGCCGGATTTCTTGGAAAACGCCGTCAAAACATAGAGGCCGAGCGAGAGCAGTTCCAGGCCGATGAAGATGACGATCAGGTCCTGCGCGGCGGAGATGATCAGACCGCCGGCCGCCGACATGAGGACGACAGTCACAAATTCGCCGGCGTTGCGCGTGAAGACGGAGCCGACAAGAAGCAACAGCGTGAGCGCGGTCAGAGCCAGAATGCCCAGTTGCGCAGCGGGTACGTATCCGCCCCAGGCCAACAGTGGAACGCCCTCGAAATCGAATCCGCGGCCGAAGGAGGATACCGCCCACATTGCCGCGCCGCAGCCGGCTACGCCTATCAGCGCTGCCACGGTGGTCCGCATCTGCTGCGCCGACTTTCTCAGGAATGCGAGATCGACGATGAGCACGATGAGCGCGGCGATTTCGAGCACCGTTTCAGGAAGTGTTGCGCGAAAGAGGTCTGCGTAGTTCATTGCATACCTCCGGCGAGGAGCGATTTCACGGCGGGCTCAATGGCGTCGAGCAGAATGCGTGGATAAAGGCCGACAACGAGGGTGGCCGCGCCCAGCAGCGCCACGCCGGCGATCTCCGGCCAGGTGATTGCCGGAAGCGCGTGCGCGTGGTCATGCAAGTGCGGGCTGGGCGGCAGATCGCTGAAGAATGCTTTCTGCAGCGCACGCCACGTGTAGGCGACGCCGACGACGATACCCACGCCCGCCACAAGGGTCCACCAGGGCCTCGCCATCCACGCGCCGATGAGGACTTGGAATTCGGCGACGAAGCCGGAGAATCCGGGCATGCCCATCGAAGCCACTCCGGCAAACACAAACGCCCACGCGGCGAAAGGCAGACGCTTGGACAGGTGCATGTGCTCGAGGTCGGCGAACTGGCGCGTATGCGTGCGGTCGTAGACGATGCGGCCGACAATGGCGAAGAGCAACCCCGCGATCACGCCATGCGAAAACATCTGCAGCACCGCGCCGGTCATGCCGATCTGGTTGAGCGTGACCAGGCCGAGCAGCACAAAGCCCATGTGGCTCACGCTCGAGTAGCCGATGACGAATTTGAAGTCGGTTTGCGCCAGCGCTACCAGCGCGCCGTAAACTATGCCGATGACAGCGAGCAGCGCGAACACGTCGCGCCATGAGCCGAGGCCGAAGAATGAGAATCCCCACGGATCGAGCCCGTGCGGAAAGAGGCCGATGGCCACGCGCAGGCAGCCGTATGCGCCGAGCTTCATTACCACGCCGGCCAGCAGCATTGAGGCAGCAGTGGGCGCGGCCACGTGGCCCGTAGGCGCCCAGGTGTGGAACGGCCACAGGCCGGCGAGAATTCCGAAGCCCATGAAGACCAGCGGGAAGACCCACATTTGAAAGCTCACCGGGAAACCGGCGTGCGCCAGTTGAACGAGCCCCGTCGAGCGGCCGCCCGAGGTCGAGTAGGCGGCGAGCAGGCCGATGAGCACCATGGCCGAGCCGACGAAGGAGTAGAGCGCCAGCTTCATGGCTGCGTACTCGCGGCGCGTGGAGCCCCAGATGGCGATCAGAAAATACTTGGGCACGATGGCGATTTCGTAGAAGACGAAGAGCAAAAAAAAGTCGAAGCTCAAAAAGACGCCGTAGACTCCGCCGATGAGCGCGAGATAAAACGCGAAAAACTCGTTGGTGCGCACTTCGACGTTCCAACTGAAGAGCACGCCCGCAACTGCGGCGATTCCGGTGAGCAGAACGAGCACGCGGCTGATGCCGTCGGCGGCGAGCGTATAGCGGATGCCCATGGAGGGGATCCATGGCACGTCGATTAGGACCCTGCGCCCGTGGCCCATACCGAGGACCAATCCCGCGATGGCCAGCACCATGCCCGCGATCGTCACCGCGAGGGCGATGCATCGCGCCAGGGTGTAGTAGCGCCTGGGCAGCAGCGCCTCGATCAGAGCGCCGGCAAACGAGAGATAGATGGTCCAGGCCAACACGCTAAAATCTCCAGTGCGCCAGCAGGGTTTCCACTGTCGGGTTCACGGTGTTCACAATGAACTGCGGCACCAGGCCGAGCAGAATCATCAGGCCGATCACGGGCGCGAGCGCCAGCCGCTCGCCATGGTGCAGGTCGGGAAATTCGGCCCACTTTTCTGGCACGGGACCGGTGAAGACTTTCTGGATCACAGTGAGAATCACTACCGCTGTTACGAGCAGACCGAGTACGGAGACAGTGGCCGCGACCCACGAGAGCGGAAAGACTCCGCGGAAGATGAGAAACTCGCCTACGAAGCCGTTCAGGCCGGGCAGGCCGAGCGACGAGAAGAGCGCAATGCCCATCAGCCCGCAGAGCACCGGCGCCGGCTTGCGCAGGCCGCCGAAGTCATCGATCCAGCGCTCGCCGCCGCTGCGCTCCTGGATCATGGCGATGAACCAGAACAGCGCCGCGGCGGTGATGCCGTGGTTGAACATCTGCAGGATGACTCCGTTGAGCGCGGCGGCCTGGCTGGCTGCGTTCGCGGACGGCGTGGCCAGCGCGAAGATTCCCAGCAGGCAGTAGCCGAGGTGATTGACCGACGAATAGGCGAAGATGCGCTTCAAATCCCGCTGCGCCGCTGCTGCCCAGGCTCCCATGACGACCGTCGCTACAGCCAGCACCAGCAGCGGCGTGCGCAGCGCGGTAATCTGCGGACCAAAGATGGGAACGGCGATGCGCAGCAGGCCGTAGACGCCCATCTTGGACATGGCGCCGGTAAGCAGCATGGTCACGGGCGAAGGCGCTTCGGCATAGGCCGCGGGGAGCCATGTGTGCAGAGGTATCAGCGGAACTTTGACCGCAAACCCCGTGAGCACGCCGACAGCCAGCCACATCATCACCGGACCGAGGTGCGAATTGACCATGGTCTCGAGCGCGCCCGTCGAGGCAAGCCAGGCGAGATTGCCGAAGTCCATGCTGCGCGTGGCGACAAAGATGGCGAGAAAGCAGACCAGCAATGTCACGCTTCCCGCTATCGTGTAGACAAAAAACTGCGTGGCCGCCGCGCCCCGCCGCGCGCCGCCCCACAGCTTGATGAGAAAGAACGCCGGAATCAGGCTCAGCTCCCAAAAGAGAAACCAGTGAAAGAAATTGAGTGCGGTGAACGAGCCGAAGAGGCCCGATTCGAGCGCCAGCACCAGCGCGAAGTAGAGGCCCGGCTGGCGATGGACGCGATGCGCCGCGTCGATTGACATCAGCGTGACGATTGCCGAGAGCACCAGCATCAGCGCGCCCAAGCCGTCGACGCCGAGGTGGTACTCGATGCCCAGCGAAGGCGCCCACGCCGCGCGTTCCACCATTCCCATGGAGCCGTCGGCGGGCAGGTGCGTCCACACTACGAGCGCGAGCACCAGGCCGATCAACGCAGTGACGATGGCTACGCCGCGCGCGTTCTTGCCGGAAAACAGCGCGATGACCGCGCCCGCCAGCGGCAGCACGGTGAGCAGCGTGAGGATGGGTAGCCCGCTCATGCGTGGCCGCTCCAGATGAGGATTACGGCCAGCACCACCACACCCAGCGCCAGCAGTCTCAGATAGGTCTGCACGCGCCCAGTCTGCACGCGCGCCAGCAACCCGCCGCCCGAAGCGAGTTCTTCGCAACCCTTGTCGAAGCCGCCGTCGACCCAGCTCGTATCGAGGAAGCGATTCAGGCGCGCCCACGCCGCGAAGGCCCACACCACGGCGCCTACAACTCCGCTCCAGACACGGCGATCGAGCCAGTCGGCCACACGGCCACACCACCAAAAGAACGCAATCACGGTCGCGCAGTACAACTCGTCGATGAAGAATTTGCCGCGCAGCACGCGCCATATGGGAGGCGCGGCCTGCTCCAAAACGTCGGGCTCCTCGGGGCTGGGCGAGCGGTCGCCATAGACCCGCCAGCCGAGAATGAGGCCGGCGATAACCACAAGCGAGGAGGTCGTCATCAGCAACGGCAGGCCCGGCTCAATGAATCCATGCCAATCGAAGCGCACCGTGCGGCTTTCGAGGAATGCGCGGAACCACGGCCAGGCAGGCGTTCCGATGAAGCCGAGCAGCATGGCGAAGAAGGCCAGGATGGAGAGCGGCGTGGTCATTACCGAGGGGCTCTCGTGCGCCGGCTGGTGGCCGCGCCAGTAGCCGAAGAAGACATAGGCGACCTGGCGCGTCATGTAAAACGCGGTGAGCAGGGCGCCGAAGACGAGCAGGTAGAGCGGAATTCTCGACACGCTCCAGTGCTGGGCGGCTTCGAGGATTCCGTCCTTGCTCCAGAAGCCGGAGAAAAAGATCGGGAAGCCGCACAGCGCCAGCATGCCGATGCCGTAGGTGGCGAAGGTGAGGGCCATATCGGCTCTCAGGCCACCCATGCGGCGAATGTCCTGCTCTTCGTGCGTGCCGTGAATCACCGAGCCCGCGCCCAGGAACAAGAGCGCCTTGAAGAAGGCGTGGGTGATCAGGTGGAACATGCCCACGGCAACGCCGCCCATGCCGAGGCTGGCCATCATGTAGCCGAGCTGCGAGACGGTCGAGTAGGCGAGGATGCGCTTGATGTCGTCCTGCGCGATGGCGATGAGTGCGGCGAAGACCGCGGTCGATGCGCCGACCCAGGTGACGACGGTGAGCGCAGGTGTGCTCCCACCGGCCAACGATCCGGCCTGCATCAGCGGATACACGCGGGCGATGAGATACACGCCGGCCGCGACCATGGTTGCCGCGTGAATGAGTGCGGAGACGGGCGTGGGACCTTCCATCGCGTCGGGCAGCCACACGTGTAGCGGCAACTGGCCGCTCTTGCCTGCGGCTCCGCAAAAGATGAGCAGGCCGATGGCGCCGGCAGCTGTCAACCCCAGGCCCGCATGTTGCGCCAGAAGATTTTGCAACGCGCCGGTTTCGAGCGAGCCCGCGCCACTGTTGTAGAAAAGCAGCGTGCCGGTCTGCGCGAAGAGCCACACCATTCCGAGCAGGAAAAAGATGTCGCCGACGCGCGTGGTCACGAATGCTTTTCTCGCTGCGGCAGCGGCCGAGGGTTTGTGATACCAGAAACCGATCAATAAATATGAGGTGAGGCCGACGATCTCCCAGGACATGAAGAGGAGCAGCATGCTGTTGGCGATGACCACGCCGAGCATGGCGCCGGCAAACAGCGAGAGGAAGCAGAAGAAGCGGGTGAAGTTCTCATCGTGCTCCATGTAGCCGGTGGAGTAGATGAAGATGAGCAGGCCCACAAAGCTGACCATCACCAGCATGATGGCGGAGAGCGGATCGAGCACCCAGCCGAGGTCGACGCTCGCGGAGCCGACCTGGATCCAGGTGAAATCTGAGACTTCGCGCGTGGGCGCGTTGGAGGCCCACGCGCCGACCACGTGGCCGAAGGCGATCAGCGAATAGAGCAGCGAGAAACTCAGCGAGCCGATTGCCAACGTGGCCGCCGGCTTGCGCCTCGGCTGCTTGAGCAGCGCGGCAATGCCCGCCGCAACAATGGGAACAGCCGGAATGAGCCACAGCCATTGCGCAATGGTGCTGGTGACCTGGGGTGCGATGAGCAACATCTCGTCTTGCATCAGCCGGTCACCCTTTCATCCTGCTCACTGCGTCGAGGTCGGTGGTTCGTGTGTGGCGATAGATGGAGATCACGAGTCCCAGGCCGACCGCGGCCTCGGCGGCGGCGACGGCTATCGAGAAAATGGCGAACATCATTCCAGTGAGCGCCTCGGGATGCGGCCCGTAGCGCCAGAAGGCGATGAGATTCAGGTTGGCGGCGTTGAGCATGAGCTCGATGCCGATGAGCACCAGGATGGCGTTGCGCCGCGTGAGCGCGCCGGCGAGGCCGATGGCGAAGAGAAGCGCGGCGACGAGAAGATAGCCTGCCAGCGGATTCAATTCGTCCCCTCTTTCTTCTCGTGCATGGCGACAATCACGGCGCCGATGAGCGCTGAGGTGAGGAGCAGCGCGACAATCTCGAGCGGCAACACGTAGCGGCCCATGAGCGCGGTACCAATCTGCTGCACCGTGACAGCGGGTGCGGCCGATTCGTGCGGAAGCGCAGGCGCCGAGCGGATCACGGCCCAGCCGAGCACTGCAAAGACTGCCGCGGCAATGGCCAGGCCTGTGAGCGAGGTGCGGCTGAATAACCCATCGCCGCCGGTTTCGGAGCTGCGCGTAAGCAGGATGGCAAAGACGACGAGGATTGCGACCGCGCCGATATAGATGAGAATCTGCGCGAAGCCGGCGAACTGCGCGTCGAGTTGCAGGAAGAAGAGGGCGAGGCCGGCAAAGGCAACAGTAAGCGCGAGGGCGCAATGGACCGTGCTTTTGAGCGTAACTGCCGCGAGCCCGCCGGCGAGGGTGAGCACAGCGAGGATGTAGAAGACTGCGCTCATCCGACGGCGATCCTTTCTGCTGCGATTCGCGGAAGGACCGATTCAAAAAAGGCGGAGTGCAGTTTCGCCAGGGCCGGTGTTGTGTCCCAAAAATTCATCGCAAATCTCCCGAGCCGATCCGGCCGGTCGAGCGTTTCAAGTGCAGGTCCTTCGACTCGGTCGCCGCGGCGACCTCGCTCAGGATGACACCATTTGTGAAAATTGTGAAAACCGATATCCGAAACGTTCTTTGGTCCCGCCGGGCGCCAATCACTCCGCATAGCGATAACTCCTGGGACCGATGTGACCTTTTCTCAAGCCAACCTGGCTCATCAGCACGTAGACTCCCACGAGAATCGCGGAGCAGACGACCCACCGCGCCCATCCTTCGCCGAGGAAGCGCCACAGCGCGGTCACGAACAGATTTACCAGCGTGAGCGGCAGGATGAACTTCCACGCAAAGTTCATCAGCTGGTCCTGCCTCAGGCGCGGCAGCGTGCCGCGAATCCAGATGAAAAGGCACATGGCGACCATTAGTTTGCCGAAGAACCAGATCCACGACGGCACCCAATTGAGAAATGAGAACGGCGCCGACCATCCGCCCAGAAACAGCGTGGCTCCGAGGCCCGCGATCGAAAACATGCCGACATATTCGCCCAGGAAAAACAGCGCGAACTTGAAGCCCGAATACTCAGTGAAATAGCCGGCGACCAATTCCGACTCGCCCTCCGGCAAATCGAAAGGAGACCGGTTGGTCTCGGCCATCGCGGCAATCGAGAACAGCACCATGCCCGCGAAGCCCCACGGCGTGAACACGTACCAGTGCGGAAGCCCCCACGTGTAATGGTTCTGCGCTTCGACGATTTTCGAGAGCGACAGTGAGCCGGTGATCATGACCACAGCCAGGCTCGACATGAGTAGCGGCACTTCGTAGCTGATCATCTGCGCCACGGCGCGCATGGCGCCCAGAAGCGAATATTTGTTGCGGCTCGACCAGCCGGCCATGAAGACCGAGAGCTCTGTGGACGCGCCCATGGCAAAGAAAAACAGCAGACCCGCGTCCATCTCGGCCAGCACCATGTTGCGGCCCATGGGCAGCACCGCGAAGCCCATGAAGACGGCGACCACCAGCACCAGCGGCGCGATGAAATGAATCACGGCATCGGCGCGCAACGGAACAATGTCTTCCTTGGTCAGCGATTTGATGCCGTCGGCGACAGGCTGCAGGATTCCGAACGGTCCTACGCGATTGGGGCCGAGGCGGTTCTGCATGCGGCCCAGCCCCTTGCGCTCCATCACGGTCACCAGCGCAAACAGGCCGGGGAAAACACAAATGATGGCAATCACACTCAGCAGCGTGCCGGCCGCGGCCTGCCAGCCATGTGGCAGAAAGCCCACGAGCCAGTCGCGGAGCAGAACGAAGATCTGGTCGAGCTTTTCGATCATGAGCCGGATTCACCTCCGGACTCGGGCTTGGGCGACGCGGGCTTCGATTGCTGAGCTTGAGGAGCTGTCGGCTTGGGCGCTGCAGGCGCAGCAGCCTTGGCAGCGGCAGCCGCAGCCGCGGCCTTGGCCTTGACTTCGGCCTTGGCCTTTTCTTCGGCCAGGCGCGCATCCACTTCGGCCGCTTCAGTGGGATGAATCTTGTGGTAGTACTCGTTGGATCGCGACAGCTCCTTGCGGTCGAGCATCAGCCCGCCAAAACGGTCGGTGGTGCTCAGCTCAAACTCCGTGTTCATCTTGATGGCTTCGAAGGGACAGACTTCGACGCAGATCTGGCAGCTCATGCAGACGGAGATATCGATATCGAAGCGCGCCGGATAAATCTGCAACTTGCCCACGAAATCCGGCTTCTTGTCCTTGCTTTTCTCGATGTAAATGCACTTGGGCGGGCACTCTTTCTCGCAGATCTGGCAAGCTACGCAGCGCATACCGGCCTGCCAGTCGTCGCCGTCGTAGACGAGAAAGGGAAAGTCGCGTGTATTCTCAATCGGCGCGATGCACTGCTCGGGATATTGAACAGTCGTCAGGCGTTCCTCTGAAACAAAGCTTCCGGCAAAGTTCCGCGCCGTCTCCGCCAGACCCTTCAGTATGCCTTCACCCAGCAATGATTCCTCCAGATGTCGCATCGGGGGCTGCCTTCTTCTAATCCGACAGCCCCGGGTGCGAGGAATTGCGATTCGGTCCCAACCCATACGGTCAGGGCCAGCCTCGGACTACTCAGGCATCAACGAATAATTCAGCGTTTGGAACTTGAATGACACCTGAACAAGCGCGCCAGACGCGTTCATTCCGCCCGCCGGCAAAGGCGCTTCCCCGGCAACCAGAGTCAGGCTGGAAATAAGCGCATTGTTCATTGAAATCTCCGCTTTGAGCGGGCCGCTCGCAGTCTTGACTGTTTCGGAGATTGCGCACACAGAGAAGACGACTCCCTCGGCCGCGGCATCCTCGAACGCAACATACGTCGCGTTGACCGGTAATACAACGGTCATGATCGAGGTCGCCGTGGCGCCTTTCGCGCTCGACGGCGGAGTTGTCGTCAAAGCGAAGCCGCTTGGCGTCACGGTAATCGTCGAGCCAATTCGTGGCTCGCAGATTAAGGTGGGCGTCGAGGCAGCAGTGGCTGCATGTGCCATGAGGGGCGCCAACACAAACATCGCAGCAGAAAGAACCCTTTCAATCTTTCTCATCTTTCGCTCCTTACATCCATCTCGGATGGGGGTTCCCGGTTGACCTCCTGGCATCCCAACTTCACTCCGCCTCGGGGGACCCTCGCTTTCGCGTCGAAGGCCGGATACCGCTTCCATTACCTATCCACTTCTCCCAGCACAATGTCTACACTCCCGAAGATCAGCACCACATCGGCCAGGTTCTGGCCGATGCACATATCCTCCAGAATCGTCAGGTTGATCAGGCTGGGCGGGCGCACTCGGTACCGATACGGATTCGGCCCGCCATCGCTGATCAGATAAAAGCCCAGCTCGCCCTTGGGCGCTTCGATGCGCCCGTATGCTTCGCCCGCCTTGGGGCGAAAGCCGCGAATCTTCGCCTTCGAATCCATCACCGGCCCGGCGGGAATGTCCTTGAGCGCCTGGTTGAGAATCGCGATCGACTCGCGCAGCTCCAGCAGCCGCACCATGAAGCGGTCGTAAACGTCCCAGTGATCGCCCAGCGGCACGCGGAATTTGAAGCGATCGTAAATTCCATAGTGGTCCACCTTGCGAATGTCGTAATTAACGCCGCTCGCGCGGAGCAAAGGGCCGGTCACACCGGCGTTCACTGCAAGTTCCGGCCGCAGAATGCCGACGCCCTGGCAGCGCGCCATCAGAATCTCATTGGCGCAGAGGAAGCGCTCGAACTCGTCGGCAAATCCGGGCAGGCCGGCGACGACTTTGCGCGTGGCGTCGAGCCAGGCCGCCGACGCATCCACGCGGCAGCCGCCGAAGCGCATGTAGTTGCACATCATGCGCGCGCCAGTGAGGGATTCAAACAGGTCGAGAATCTTCTCGCGCTCGCGGAAGGCATACATGAGCGGCGTGCCGCTGGCGCCCATCTCCTGGATCAGAAATCCCACCGAAGACGCGTGGTTCACGATGCGCGTCAGTTCGGCCAGGATCACGCGCAAATATTGGGCGCGCTCGGGAACATCCTGCCCGGCGAGCTTTTCCACAGCCAGCGCATAAGCCCAGTTGTTCGAGAGCGAACAGATGTAATCGAGCCGGTCGGTAAACGGCATGGAGCCGAGATAGGTCATGCCCTCGGCCAGCTTCTCGTGGTTGCGATGCAGATATCCGAAGACCGGCTTGAGCCGGAGGACGCGCTCGCCGTCGAGGGCCACGTCCATGCGGAAGACGCCGTGCGTCGAAGGATGGTGCGGCCCCATCGCCACTTCGAGCAGCTCGCCCTCGGGCTCGATGGTCGGAGGGCGATTCCAACCCTCTTCTCTTTCCGAAGAGACGGCCATGTCCACCATCGAATCGACTTTGGAATCTGTCATTGCGCGGCGCCCTTCTCCGGCGCACCGGTAGCTCCCTCAGCAGCGGCGCGGTGGGCCATCGCCCGCATCAGCACTTCGTCATGCGGGGTCGGCTCATATTCGAAGTCGTCGGGTTCGACATAGTCGCGGCGCATGGGGTGGTCCTTGAATCCGTCCCACATGAGAATGCGGCGCAAATCCGGGTGCCCCGTGAAGACGATGCCGAAGAGATCGAAGACCTCGCGCTCCTGGAACTCGGCCGAGCGCCAGATGGGCGTCAGCGAGGGCAGCTCAACTTCGCTGCGGCTCTTCGTTCTCATGCGGATCACGACCGGGCCATGCTTTTTCGCCATCGAGAACAGGTGATAAACGGCCTCGAGATAGCCGGGATGCAGATGCTTGCGCGTCTCCTCGACGGTTTCTTCGGTGGCCTGTTCCACACCGTCGACAGTCTTGGTCACCGGGCGCGTGACCTTCAATTTTTCCACGATCTCCTGGTCCAGCCAGTCCACGCCGGTCACGTTGGAAAGGAAATCGAGCTGCAGTTCGTCGTTGTCGCGAAGAAACCCGGCCACCGCGACTGCGTGCGGCGGATCGACCAGCAGCGAGTGCTGGCCCGACGGGCTGCCATTGTGCACAATGTCCACGCCTGCTCCCGGAACCCCCGCCTCAATCGCCGCCTTGATCTCCTCGACTGTTTTCAAACCCAAACCCCTTCCGGTCCCTTGAACTGGCTCAACAAATGTTGCTAGGCCGAGCAAACCCATCCCTCAGGGGCTAAAGCCCCTTTGTTTTGCAGCCCTTCCCGGCACGGCTGAAGCCGTGCCCTTTCAAAACCCCATTTATGCAGCGACTTCTAGTCCCTAGTCCCTGGTCCCTGCCTCTCACTTAATCACCACCGGCACCGGCCACACTCCAGGATTCGACGCAGGCTCGAGATCGTGCTCGCCGAATTCGGGAACGGGAAACTCGCCCTGCGCCGCCTCGTCCAGGTGGGGTGGGCGGCCTTCGCCTGTCAACTGCTGCGCGTCGATCTTCTTCTGCAAGGTCATGAATGCCTGCAGCAGCGCCTCCGGCCGCGGCGGGCAGCCGGGAATGTGCACATCGACGGGAATGTAGCGGTCGATGCCCTTGAGCACGTTGTATCCCTGCTTGAACGGGCCGCCGGAGATGGCGCAGGCGCCCATGGCGATCACATATTTGGGCTCGGCCATCTGGTTATAGAGCCGCACCACCTGCGGCGCCATCTTCTTGGTCACCGTCCCGGAGATGATCATCATGTCGGCCTGGCGCGGCGACGGCCGAAAGACCTCGGCGCCGAAGCGCGCCATGTCGTAGCGCGCCATGGTGGTCGCGATCATCTCGATGGCGCAACAGGCCAGCCCGAACTGCATGGGCCAGATGGAGCTGCGCCGCCCCCAGTTGTAGAGCTCCTCGATGGTCGTGACGAACACGCCCTGCTTGCCCAGCTCGATCTTCAGTTTTTCTTCGACAGCCACGCGTTAGCTCCTAGCTGCTAGCTCCTAGCCTCTAGCTCCATTTTCGTTCCCGTCGCTCGACAAAGCGAAAAGCCAGTCAAGCTAGCAGCTAGAAGCTAAGAGCTAGAAGCTGCCTTCACTCCCACGTCAGCACTCCCTTGGCCCAGGCCCACGCAAGCCCCTCAACCAGCAGCAGCACAAACACCAGCATGGCCGCACAGGCGGCGTAGCCCAGCCCGGTAAACGCCACGGCAAACGGCAGCAGGAACACTGCTTCCACGTCAAAAATCAGAAAAATGATGGCGTAGAGATAGTACGCCGGGTGGAACTGCACCCAGGCATCGCCCTTGGACTCAAGCCCGCACTCGTAGATCGCATTCTTGGTCGGGTTCGGCTTGGCGGGCGAATAAACCCTCCCCCAAAGCCACGCCAGGCCCAGCGGAGTCAGCCCGAAAGCCAGCGCCGCCAGGAACAGGACCGCGAGAGAAAAATAAGGACTTAGCGCCATTGAAAGATTGAAATGCTTGCTTGATTCAACGTATCAGTTTACAACCCGGGGACTCTCTCCCGGTGACGGCGATCATGGTTCAATTCCCATTTCAGCCATTCATCCCACGTTATGAACCGCTCGCTGCAAGCAAATGCGCCTCGGGCCCCCGCCAGAATCCTCCGTGCTTCGGAATCGAGATCCCCAACCCGGCGCCGTGACGGCTCGCCGATTTTTCCGGTTTGGAACCTGCTCCAACTTTCGATGGAGACGATGCGCTCTTTTCGACTGCTATCGTTAATACGTCACCGCGGCTGCCATTCGCCGGGGCCGCGGATTGGCCGCTCTCCCCGAGGTCGCCGGACAATGCCCCAGACCGCGCCAAGAACCACGCTGCGCCGCTGGTTGATCACCGCTTCCGTCGCATCGCTGCCGCTCGCGGTGACCTGGGTCGTTCGCGCCGCCACCGATCCCTCAGCGAGCCCGGCGCCCGCCGCCAACGCCACAACCGCAACCGCCGACACGCCCTCCTACGGCACGCCCACCGGAATTAAAGGCCCCATCACCGCCTTCCATCAGTCTGTGGCCTCGAGATACAACTACGCATTCGGAAAAGACACGCCATTTCTACCCTCGGATGCCGCCGACACCAACGGCCAGTTCATGAGCCCCAAAAGCTTCCCCACCGCCGAGTATTGCGGCCACTGCCACCAGGAGGCTTACCACCAGTGGCGCCAGACGGCCCACTCCAACAGCTTTCGCGCTCCGTGGTATCTCAAAAACGTCAACATGCTGATCGACGAGAAGGGCGTGCAATACTCGCGGCACTGCGAGGGCTGCCACAATCCGGTCGCGCTGCTCTCCGGCGATCTGACGCAGGGCATGCCCAAAAAGCGGCCCTTCGAGCAGGAGGGCGTAACCTGCTCCACCTGCCACTCCATCGTGTCGACGGATGCCACCGGAACCGGCAGCTACGTAATGGGAACCCCCGCCGTGCTGGTCGATGAGAACGGCGCGCCCATCACCGGCCCGGTCTCCGACGCCGAGATCCTCGCCCACCTCGACCGCCATTCCAAAGCCGTGATGAGGCCCCTCTACCACACCAGCGAGTTCTGCGCAGCTTGCCACAAGGCCGCCATCCCGCGCTCGCTCGACGATTACAAGTGGCTGCGCGCCATTTCGCTCTACGACGAATGGCAGGGCGCCAGCTTCACCAAGGAGTCGCCGCTGCCGTTTTATCGCAAGGATTCGGTCTCCACCTGCCAGACCTGCCACATGATGAGCGAGCCCCTGCCCGCGGGCGCCGAGGACCCCGGCGCTAAAGACGGCAAGCTGATGTCGCACCGCTGGCTGGGCGGCAATTCGCTCATCCCGCAGTACTACAAATATCCCGAGCAGGCCGAAAAGCTCGTGGCCTTCCTTCAGAACGGCCCCAACAACATCGGCGACCTCAACGTCGACATCTTCGCGCTCGAAAAAGATTCGGACTCAGGCTCGGCCAGCGAAAATCTGCTTGCCGCTCCGCTCGGCCTCACCGGCTTCTCCGTTTCGCCGGGCGACACGCTGATCGCCGACGTGGTTATCCAGAACAAGGGCATCGGCCACTCGTTCATCCCCGAGCAGCGCGACTTCTACGAGTCGTGGATCGACTTCACCGTGAAGAATGCCGCGGGCAAAGTGCTGGCCGAGAGCGGGTTCATCCAGCCCGACGGCAACCTCGACCCATCGGCCCACTCGTTCACCAGTCGCCTCATCAACGTGAAAGGCGAGCTCAACGATCTGCATCAGATCTGGCACAACCGCGTGCTGGCCTACAACAACACCATCCAGTCCGGCCGGTCGCAACTGGTGCGCTATCGCTTTCGTCTGCCCAAGGACAACTCCGGGCCATTCTCTTTGACCGCAACCGTCAGGTACCGCCGTTTCGACCAGCACTTCATCGACTACGCGATGAACGCAAAGCACTACTCAATGCCGGTCATCGACGTGGCGACCGAGACCAAGACCATCGGGATCGGCGAAAATCCGGCCGTTGCACCCGAGGCAACCGAAAACAAGGAGTGGATGCGCTGGAACAACTACGGCATTGGGCTGCTCGACGCACAGCAGTACCAGGCCGCCGTCGACGCCTTCAAGAAAGTGGCCGCGCTGCGCCCCGACTACGCCGACGCTTGGACCAACATGGCCGTAGTCGAAATTCCCTGGGAGCGGTACGACGATGCCCGAGCGCATTTGGCCAAGGCGCTGGCGATGCTGCCCGGCGACCCGCGCGCCCTCTATTATCGGGCCCTGGTCGAGCGCAATGCGGGAGACGTGGCCGGCGCCATCGCCGATCTCGAAGCCATGGTCGCCAAGTATCCGCGCTCGCGCGACGGCCTGCGCGAACTCGGCTTCAGCTACTACCAGCAACACGACTACAAACGCGCCCGCGACGCGTATGAGCGCCTGCAGGTTGTCGATCCCGACGACCTAGCCGCGCACTACCAGCTCGCCATCCTCTACCGCCGCCTGGGCGAGAAGGACAAGGCGGCGATCGAGTCAGCCAAATTCGCCGACCAGAAAGACGATCCCACGGCTTCGGAATATGCGCTGGAGTTCCTGCGCAAGCACCCCGAAGTAGCCGCCGAAAGCGTAGTCTGGCACACCCACGACCTGACCGGCGACCCCGTCAAGCGGCCGACAAAGATCGAGTATCAATACATCCCCGGCGCGGGTGAATAGAGGGTTCATTCAAAAGCTGGGTGCCCCAGAGTCTGCCCTGAGCAAAGTCGAAGGCGCTCGATTTTAAGACCTGGGATACAGAACCCGACCGCAACAACCAATTCAAACCCCCACAGAACCAACCGGCATTTCAACAAACTCCTGAAAAACATCATTGGCCAACAATCGACCCTGCGGCGTCAACTGAACCGTCTCGCCGTCGAAGCCTACCAATCCGGATTCCTTGAGCCGCCGCACCGCCGCCAACGCTTCCTCGAGCATCTGCGGCCCAAACTCCCGTTCCATTTCGGCCACATCCACTCCGGCATTGAGCCGCAGTCCCAGAAACCACGCCTCTTCGTGCCGCCGCGCAGGCGAAATCCATTCCCCCTCGGGATCGGATCGGCCCCTCAGATAGGCCTTCAGGTCGCTGGTCGAGGTCGAACGCAGAACCGCACACGGCTCGGCAGCAGCCACCGAGGAGCCCACCGCATTCGACCTCAGCATCGACGATGCATCGAGTCCCACGCCCAGGTAAGGCCGCCGCTGCCAGTAACGCAAATTATGCCGCGCCTCGAACCCTGGCCGCGCGAAGTTGGAAATCTCGTACTGCGCGAGCCCCGCTCGGGCAAGCCTCTCAATCGCCGTCGTGTACATCTGTGCGATCGCATCGTCCACCGGCACAAGCGAAGCGTGATAGCGGGAACCGTGCGCCAGCATCTCGCGCCCCAGCCGCGAGTCTTCGTCAACCTCCAGCATATAAACGCTGGCGTGCGGAACGCCGCACTCGACCAGTACGGCCAGCGATTCATCCCACGAATCCAGCGTCTGCCCGGCTAGCCCGGCAATCAGATCCACATTCAGATTTGAGATTCCCGCCTCGCGCACCCGCCGCAGATCCTCCATCACAATCGCCCGGTTGTGCAGCCGCCCGCTCACCGCCGCCTCGCGATCGATGAACGACTGCACACCCAGGCTCACGCGATTCACGCCCGCCGCAACCATCGCCGCCAGCGTTTCCTCCGCAATTTGCCCCGGCGCGCATTCCATCGTGATCTCAGCGCCGGGCTCAACGTCCAATTCGGCGCGCACAGCGGCGAACAGCCTCGATATCAGAGACAAAGCCAGGAGGCTGGGCGTTCCGCCGCCCATGTAAATCGTGTCCACCCGACCCGGCAACTCCACGCCCACGCGCGCCGCCCAATCGCCCGCCCCCGCCAGGTCTTCGATGAGCCGCTCCACATACCGCTCGTGCTCACCCGTCGGATACACCCCCGACGCAAAGTTGCAATAAGTGCACTTCGACCGGCAAAAAGGAATGGAAATGTAAAGCCCCAGCGCGGAATGAGTCGCAAAACCTGGGTGCCCCATCCTTTCGTCCGACGCGGCGGACGAAAGGGTGGGAGACCACAGACGCTCATCGCTCCGCTCCCGGGCATCCAACATAGGTAGATTCTTTCACGGCCAAATCGCCGCCGCGGCAGCCTCATCCCGATTCGTGCCATCATTGAATTAAGGAGACGCAGTTTGAAAGCCTGGCCTGTTTTGGGCGTCGTCATTATCCAAGCCATACTCCTTCTGGCCCATTGGTTCATCTATCGCACATGGATCGACTTCTGGTTTCCCCTCGCCACGGCTCACGCACAGGCGCTGCGCGTGGCCATCATTGTGCTCGCATTCAGCTTCGTCGTTGCCGCACTGCTCGGCTTTCGCTTCTCTAGCCCGGCCGTCCGCCTCGTCTACACGCTCTCGGCGGTTTGGATGGGTTTCGCGAACTACTTTTTTATCGCGGCCATTCTTTGCTGGCCGCTCGCACTCGTCTTCCGTCTTATCTCCCTCGACCCGCCTGCGCCAATGATTGCCGCCCCGCTCTTTGCCCTCGCCGTTCTTGCGGCTGTATACGGGATCCTCAACGCCCAATGGATTCGCCTGCGCCGCATCGCTGTGCGCCTGCCCAATCTGCCCGCATCATGGCGCGGCCGCACCGCGATCCTGGTCAGCGACCTGCATCTCGGCAATCTCAACGGTCTCGCCTTCAGCCGCCGCATCGCCGCCATGATCGCGCGCCTCAAGCCCGACGTTGTTTTCATCCCTGGAGATTTCTACGATGGCTCGGGCGCCGATCCCGACCGGCTCGCGGCTCCGTTTCGCGAACTCGCGCCGCCGCTTGGCATCTATTACGTCACCGGCAATCACGAAGAGTTCGGCAACCCCGAGCACTACACCCAGGCCATCGCCCGCGCCGGCATCCGTGTTCTCGCCAACGAAAAAGCCGTCGTCGACGGCCTGGCCATCCTCGGCATTCCCTGGGGCGACTCCACCTACCCCATCCGCGTTAAAGCCACTCTCGACCGTCTGCACCCGGAAGCGAACGAGCCTGCAATCCTGCTGCTTCACGCGCCCACACGCCTGCCTCTCGTCGAGCAGGCGCGGGTCGGCCTGCAGCTTTCCGGCCACACGCACAAGGGGCAGCTCTTTCCGTTCACGTGGCTCACGCGCCGCATCTTCGGCAAATTCACCTATGGCCTCAGCCAGTTCGGCTCGCTTGCGGTCTACACCTCCAGCGGCGCCGGCACCTGGGGCCCTCCCATGCGCGTTGGAACGGATCCGGAGATCGTGCAGATCGCGTTCGAATGAGATGAAGTTTGCCTCTACAGCCGAAATAACTCAACAAGGAGGCAATTCGAATGGCGACCGCGACAATCACGAGTAGTGCAATCAATCGAAATCCGGGCCTGGCGCTGGAGGCAGCGATGAAGGGGCCTGTCTTCATCACCTATCGCGGCAAGCCCAACTACGTGCTGCTATCCATCGAAGACTACGAGAAGCTCGCCCGCAAATAGTCATTGATCTCCGCCTCAGGCCGCGCGGTTCTGATTTAAACTTGCGCTTCGACCGAAAGAGGATCAGGCGATGCGCTTCATCAACCGGCCCATATGCATATTTCCCCTTGCTGCGCTCCTTTTCGCCGCCGCAACGGCCGCGCAAGAAACCCCCGTTGGCGCCCCGGCCGCCCCCAACCTCAACTTCCCCACGGTCCTTTACGGCGCCGCCTACTACAACGAATACATGCCCGGCGACCAGGACGCCCGCCTCGAAAAAGACGTCGACCTGATGAAAGCCGCCGGCCTCAACGTTGTGCGCATGGGCGAGTCCACCTGGAGCCTCTGGGAGCCCGAAGACGGCCGCTTCGAATACGCCTGGATGGACCACGTCGTCGATGCCATGGGCAAAGCCGGCATCAAGGTCATCCTCGGCACGCCGACCTACTCCATCCCCGCCTGGATGTACCACCAGCATCCCGAAATTCTTGTTGAGCGCATTCCCCCCGGCGAATTCGGCGGCAAGCCTGTGCCCAGCGTCTACGGCATCCGCCAGAACATGGACACCGACTCGCCCGCCTATCGCTTTTACGCCGAGCGCCTCATCCGCCACATCGTGGCCCACTACAAGGACAACCCCACGGTCATCGGCTGGCAGCTTGACAATGAAACTTCCAGCTACGGCGCCGCCAATCCCGACGTATTCATCGGCTTCCAGCACTATCTCGAAAAGAAATTCGTCACGCCCGAAGCTCTCAGCAAGGCCTGGTTCCTGAACTACTGGGGCGAAAACCTGCACACCTGGGAAGATCTGCCGCGCCCCGACGGGACCATCTCCACAAGCTACAAACTCGAGTGGTCCCGCTGGAGCCAGTTGCGCGTGACCGACTTCCTCCACTGGCAGGCGGAGCTGGTGCGCGAATGCGCCTCGCCGCACCAGTTCGTCACCACCGACTACGGCGGCATGATGAAGCGCGACGTCAACGAAGAGGCCATCGCCGAGGCGCTCGACATCATCGCCGACAACGTCTACCACGGCACGCAGGAGCACTACGACGGCGTTACGCAGTCCATCCAGGAAGACTTCACGCGCTCGCTCAAGCACGCCAACTTTCTCATCACCGAAACCAACGGTCAAAGCACCGATTGGACCTCCGCGTACCAGTTCCCGCCCTACGACGGCCAGCTGCGCGAAGATGTCTACACTCATCTTTCGAATGGCGCCGACATGGTCGAGTACTGGCACTGGGCCTCGATCGCCGCCGGCCAGGAGACCTACTGGAAAGGCATTCTCTCCCACGATCTCGAGCCCAACCGCGAGTACGCCGAAGTCTCCCGCACCGCGCATGAGCTCGAAAAGATCGGCCCGCATCTCGTCGGCCTCGAGATTCACAACCAGGTGGCGATATTATGGAGCCGCGATTCGCTGAATGCCATCAGCTTCATGCCGTTCACTTCGTCAGGCCCGCGATGGAGCTTTGCCCCGGCCACCGCCGACTACGCTTCGCTCGTGCAGCAGATGCATCGCTCGCTCTATGACCTGAACGTAGGCTGCGACTTCGTCTTTCCCGAAACAGCCAACTTCTCCGCCTACAAGCTGCTCATCGTTCCCGCGCTCTACATCTCCGACGACGCCCTGCTCCAGCGCATCTCCGATTACGTGAAGAGCGGCGGCCACGTGGTCATGACGTTCAAAAGCGGATTCGCCAACGAGAACTCCGCCGTACGCTGGGTGCGCGCGCCGGGCCCACTCCGCGATGCCGCCGGCTTCAGTTACCAGGAGTTTTCCAATCTCGAGCACCCGCTGGCGCTCAAAGGCGACCCATATCAGGTGGGCGAAGACAACAAAGTAAGTCACTGGGCCGAATTTCTGATGCCGGAGCACGCCAAGCCGCTCGCCTGGTATGACCATCCCTTCTTCGGTAAATGGCCGGCCATCACCGAGAACCAGTACGGTTCGGGAATCCTGCTCTACGAGGGAACTTATCTTTCCGACAAGCTGCAAGCGGCAGTGCTCCTCAGCGCACTGAAAGAAGCTGGCATCACCGGTCCCGACCAGCAGCTTCCCGCCGCGATTCACACGGCGCGCGGAGTCAACCGGTTCGGAAAAAACGTTGACTACTATTTCAATTACTCCGGCTCTCCGGTAACTTTCACTTATTCCCACGCGCCGGGAATAAGCCTGCTCGACGGAAAGCAAGTTACCAAGCTGCAAAATCTTTCGCTGCAGCCCTGGGATCTGGCCATCGTGGAGGAAAACTAACTTCCAGCCGCCTTAACCGCGGGTTCAGCTCGTTGGAAAATCCACATCGAACTCGCGCCAGCGATCGCGCTGGGTTCGATCCTGGAATATCTTCGTCAATCCGATATATGCTCTGCACTCATAGTCTCGCCCTTGCAGAAATTTTGCCGCGTTCGTCTCAAGTGAGACATCGGTATCTTCGACGGCAATCACTGTCGGGCGATATTTTTCAAAGTCGTTAGTCTCCAGCACTTCAACATCCCGGCCTTCGCAATCCACATTCAATAAGTCGATCCGCTTGCCATGCACGTGCTCTTCGAGAATACTTGAAAGCGGGCTCGCCACGCACGAAGTGACCTTGTAATTCGCTGCATCGAAGCCTGCGACCTGGCTTCCATCCAGCACCATGTTCATCGTGGGATGCTGGTTGTGCGCCAGGAATGCCATCTTCCCCGGAGTCTTAGCGATGGCAAGGTTCAGAAAGGTATCGCCGGGCCGGTACCGGTCCCATGCCGCCTTCAATTGTGGATTGGGATCGATGGCCAACCCCCTCCAGCCGCGCTGGTAAAAAACGTAGCTGTTCGAGAAAACGATGGGATGAAAGCATCCGATGTCGACGAAGACTCCTTGATCTCCGTACCCCAGAAGGTGAGTCAGGAATAAATCTTCTCCAAATTGGCCATACGAAATACGGCAGTTGAAAAGAGCCTTGAGATTGCGCGGCAGCTTTTTCAACTTGGTTTTAACCGACATTGTCAAGACCTCTTATGAGCGCAACTTACAAGGGTGCGGAAGGTATCAGCGCTGGAGTAATTTCCCGCCGGAAACGCAGTGCCGGCAATTAGTAAGTATCCGTACAAAATCGAATCAGCTCCCTGCGGCCCATGACTTTATCGTTGCGGATTGTTTCATCGGAAAACAGGAGTTTTCCCGCGACTCGCAATATCGTATATTCGATATAAAGCCGCGCAAGGATCAGCGCCTTGACCACCTTCTTCATCCGTATGCGATGGAACTTATTCAGCAGATACCACCGGTTCTTGTAGAACCGGCCCACTCTTTTCCGGGTAAGTTGCGGAGCGCCTCCGCCCTCGTGAAACACACGCGGCCCCGGCGCAATCTCCACCCTCCACCGGGAGCGATTCATGCGCATGCTGAAATCGAGATCGAGATCGATCCAGTCGAAGGCCTCGTCGAACCCCCGTAACTCATCGAAGGCGCACTTGCGGACCGCCATGGCGCAGGTGAAGACAACGATCCTGCCCGACCGGTCGGCCAGCCAGCGCTCCATCTTTGCGTAAAGATTCTGGCCCAGAAGCAAACTCCACACATTAGGCTCAGCCGCAAACGACTGCGTCGGCTTTCCGGTTCGTCCAATAGTACGCAGAGTAATCAGCCCCAGTTGAGGATCTTCCGCAAAGAGATCCTTGACGGAATCGCAAAAGGGCGTCGTCGGATAAGCATCGGAATCGAACAGAACCACTATATCTTCCTTCACCATTCCGAACGCTACGTTGAGCGCCTTGGTAAGTCCCAGGTTCGGGCAGCCTTTGTAGAGTTGCGTACTTTCGGGAAATTCGCCGGCGGACTCCTCCGTCGAACAATCGTCATAAACGAGCAGGCGATCGAAGCGGCCGCGATCCTGCTGGAAGCAGGCATCCACACATCGTTTGGCGATTTCCCAGGTGTTGTAGTTGGTGACCAAAATCGCGAGCGAGAGTTGCTTCTTCTGGTTCCCGTCCAAGGGCTCAACCGGTGTCTCTCCTTCTCGCATGACCCCACTCATCTCCCTGCACCGGCGCGGCAACTCGTTTGCTGTAGATCAGATCAATTATCGATTCCAGCATCTTCAAATGTCCAGCCATGCGAGGCTACTTGCGCATTGGAGGGTTCACAACCCGGATTCTCAATTTCGCTTTTCCGCATCCGCCGGCACCTGTTCCAGCAGCCGCTTCCACGTCTTCTGATTTTTGCGGTAGCTTCGTTTCAGGTCTTCAAGGATCCGCTCAAAATCGGTGTTGGTGCGCAGGTTGTTCCATGCCGGATTCTTTTGAAACCACGGGTAATTCTCGTTGCCGAGGTAGATCGCGCGCCGCAACCAGTGCAGCGCTTCGCTCGAATCGCCTTCGACTGCAAAATAAGTCGCCAACCGATAAGCCATCTCGCTATCGGCCTCGGCCGCGGCCAGGGTTTCGTCCTTGAGCAGCGCCGCGGCGCGCGTCCGCTCGCCGGCCTGCACATAGCACAGCGCCAGCGTAGGCACGGCAATGCGCAGCGAATCGTCGTCGCGCACCACTTGCTCCAGGATCTCGATCGCCGCGCTCAGGTTGCCCAGCCGCATCTGCTGGTAGCCGGCGGAGGTGCGCAGCAGCGGATGCCGCGGCTCAAGCGCGAGTCCCTTCTCGAGCTCGTCGCCGGCTAGCTCGATCTGGTTCTGGTAGTGATACACGCGCGCGCGATGGTTATACAGAATCGCAGCGCTTGCCGGGTTGAGCTTGAGCGCGGTGTTGAATTCGCTGAGCGCTTCGTCGTACATTCCGTCGCCGCGCAGCGCAATCCCCGCCACCATGCGCACGTTCCAGTCGTTGGCCGCGGTGGTAAGCAGATCGGCGATACCGTGCCGCGCCGATTCCTTTTCGCCGCGCGAAAGCAGCATGTAGATGCGATAGAGATTTGCCTCGGCCGATGCCGGATCGAGCTTGAGCGCTTCGTCGAAGTCGCGCCGCGCGTGCATCACGTGAATCTGCCCGCCGAAGCCGTGGCGCACATACTGCAGCTCGGCAATGCCCAGCCCCGTCCATCCCGCGGCAAATGCAGGGTCCTTCGTGGTGACGCTGGTAAACAGCGCGTGCGCGCGGTCCAGATCGCCGCGCGAGCCGGTGCGAACCATGAACGAGCTGAGCAGCGCGCGCGCCTGCAGATATTCTTCGCTCACCGGCCCCGGCAGCGAGCCGTCACGGCTCGCGGTGCGCTGCGCATCGGTTTGTTCCGCTGCGCCCAGCCCATGCAGCGCGGCGAAGACTTCATTTGAAATCTCGGTCTGCACCGCGATCAAATCCAGCGAAGGCACGCGAATCGCCCCGCCGGAGCGCACGCTCTGCGATGCTACATCGAGCAGTTGCCAATTCAGGTCGAAGCCCTGTTCCGAGCGCAGAAAATTGCCGGCCAGCACATATGAAACCAGCATCTTCTTCCCTACAGCGAGCGGATCCATGGTCGCGATCGGCATGGTCATTAGCGTGCTCGAAGGGCGAACGACAAGCGCCGGAATGCGCGCCAGGCGCGCCGAAATCGCGTCGGCCAGCGCAAACCCGTAGAGCGGCGGCGCCTCGGTGGCGCCCAGATTTGTAAAGGGCAATACGATCAGCGTGTTTTGCCGCGCGCGCTCCCCCGCCGTATCGCGAAAACGTTCCGCCAGCATCGACAAGAAACCCGTTGTCCGCTTTTCGGCTTCTGGGCCAGTCGTGGGCAAGTTGGCCGCGGCGTCGCCGGGAATGATTCCCGTCTCGATTTTGAGCGCCTTCATGATCGTCTTCAGCGCCTCGCGCACTTCGGCCGCTGTGGTGTAACGAGTCGCCGGATTTTTCTCGAGACACGTCGCGATCACACTCTTCAGCTCGACCGGAACCTCCGGGACGATCTCGCTCAAATCGGTCGGATCGGAATATTGAATCGCGCGAATGGCCTGGAAATCTTCGGCGTCGGGCCGCGCGAAGGGATGCCTTCCGCTCACCAGTTCGTACAGAATCACGCCCAGCGCCCACACATCCGACTGCACGCTGGAGTGGCCGGTGACGAACTGCTCCGGCGCCATGTAGCGGATGGTTCCGCCGCGCGCGGTGTAGGTCGCGGCGACCGATGCGTCCTTGGCAAGCCCGGGCTTGGAGGGATCGAAGGTCGCCTCTTCAGGCAACAGACGGCGCGCCAGGCCGAAGTCGAGAATCTTCACCAGGCCGCCGTCGGTCAGCATCACGTTTTGGGGCTTCAGGTCGCGATGAAAGATGCCCAACGCATGCGCGGCCTGCAATCCGTCGGCGATCTGGATGCCGACCGACAACACCAGTTGCAAACTCGCCGGACCCCGCGCGATCAGGTGATCCAGAGACTGGCCGGGCACGTACTGCATCACGATGAAGCCTTCGTCGCCGCTCTCGCCCACTTCGTAGATCGCGCACACGTTGGGATGCTCGATGGCCGAGGCCAGCCGCGCCTCGCGCAGCACGGTGGTGCGCATCTGCTGCGCGCTCATGAGCCCGGTGCGCAGAATCTTCAGCACCACCGGCCGCTGCAGCAGCGTATCGTTGGCGAGATACACCACGCCGCTGCCGCCCTGGCCCAGCCGGCGCTCGATCTCATAGTTTTCAATGGTCCTGCGTTTCATCGCTAACGCAAGTTTACCGGTTGGGAGATAAAGGACGTATCAATCTGCGCGTCATCTAGAATTTGCAGCGAAGAACATTGTCGATTGCTGAGATGCTCCGCGCAAAGCAGGCCCTCTCGCGAGAGCCTGCTCGAGCGCATGACATTACTTCCACTTATTTGTGATTTCGCGGAGCCTCATTTCCGTGCGGGTCGTGCATCGCCTTTCCGTGAAACTCCTGGCGGTGCTCCGCCGGCCGCTCGCCGCGCTGCGGATGCGGCCCATGATAGCCCTTGCGCGGATCGTAATGATGGTCGACATGCCCGTAAAAGTGTTCGGGCCCATGAAACCATGGACCAGCGCCGACGAACACTCCACCCACGAACCACTCCGGCCCATAATAGCCGTCGGGCGCGCAGTCATAAGGAGGGACCTCGTAGTATCCATACGGGCAAACCGGTTCCGGCCCAACCGCAACCCCGGCCTGCACAGTCGTATCGTAGTGGTGACACCCCAGAACGCCGGCAACGGCGATCAACAAGCCCATCCATATCAGCTTTCGCATTTTCCTTCGATCTCCTGCATTTGATCTAGCAGCAATTGACTTAGATGGGCCGCCTTTCCTTCGTGTTGTAAAGCCTCGGCTTTTCTTTCCTCCCCTATGCAACCCGATCCCTGTTCCTAGACCCCATAGGGAACAGGGATCGGGGATCAGATTGGGATAACGAGGACGAATCTCTTGCGATCCGCACTGTTGGCCTTCGCACGCGACGCTGACCCCTAGTCCCCAGTCCCTTGCCGTTGGGGCTTATACTGTCGTGTCGTTTGATCCTCATTAAGAGCTTCGCGTGAAATTCGGCGGCTCGACGCGCCGGCGCGGAGTTTGTCTGGAGGCAAGATGGAAACCTTTTCACGCCGCGATTTGTTGAAGACCAGCCTGTTGGCGCCGGCGGCGATGGCAGCAGTGAATGCCGCGGGGCCGCTGAGTGCGGCGATGGAAGCCACCGGGCAGGAGACTGGTGCATTGCCGGCGAGCGCGCCACGAGAATCGGCGACACCGGGCGCGGGACGCGAGCGATTGCTGCTCGATTTCGGTTGGCGATTTCACTTTGGGCACGCCGATGACGCAGCGAAGGATTTCGGGTACGGGAGCGGACGGGCGGGGAATTTCCAGAAGACAGGGAACTTTATCGCGGCCGGCTCGATTGCGTTTGACGATGGCGGCTGGAAGGCCGTCGATCTGCCGCACGACTGGGCCATCGAGCTGCCGTTCACGAACGATCCGGCGCTGGCCAGCAAGGGGTTCTATCGACTGGGGCGCAATTATCCGGCGACCAGCGTGGGCTGGTACCGGCGCGTCTTCGAGCTTCCCGAGGCCGATGCGGGCAAGCGGATCACGATCGAGTTCGACGGCGCGTATCGCGAGACGATGGTGGTCTTCAATGGCTTCTACATCGGGCGGCACAGCGGCGGATACGATCCGTTCAGCTTCGACGTGACAGACTTTGCGACTCCGGGCGGACGGAATGTGCTGCTGGTGCGCGTGGACGCGACGCTAAGCGATGGATGGTTTTACGAGGGAGCGGGGATTTACCGGCACGTGTGGCTGGTGAAGACGAGTCCCGTTCATGTGAAGAAGTGGGGAACCCTGGTGCGCGCCGATGTGAAGGGCGGGAGTGCGGCGATTGCCGTTCGCACCGAAGTGAACAACGACGCGAAGAGCGAGCAGAGCGTGCGCGTGGTGTCGACGATTCTCGACCCCACGGGCAAGCCGGTGGGAAAAGCGACCACAACTCCGATGGCGATTGCGGAAGGCGGAGAGCAGCACTATGAGCAGCAGATTGCCGTCGATCGGCCGATGTTGTGGTCGCTGGAGGAGCGCAATCTCTACAAGCTGGTGACGGAGGTGCGCACACGCGGCGACGTTGTGGATCGGTACGAGACGCGATTCGGCATTCGCAGCATTCGCTTCGACGCGGCGCAGGGATTCTTTCTGAATGACAAGCCGGTGAAGCTCAAGGGCACGTGCAATCACCAGGATCACGCCGGCGTAGGCGCGGCCGTTCCCGATGCGGTGCAGTACTACCGCGTGCGCAAACTGCAGGAGATGGGCTGCAACTCGATCCGCACTTCGCACAATCCGCCTACGCCGGAGCTGCTCGATGCGTGCGACGAGTTGGGTATGCTGGTGTTCGACGAGACGCGCATGATGTCGTCGAATCCCGAGGGGCTGAGCCAGTTCGGCGACCTGGTGCGGCGCGACCGCAATCGCCCTTGCGTCTTCATGTGGTCGATGGGCAATGAGGAAGGCCAGGCGAACACGGAAAAGGGACTGCACATTTTGACGGCGATGAAGGAGACCGCCACGGAACTCGACGGCTCGCGGCCGGTGTCGATCGCGCCCATTCGCGCGATTGGCGTGGGCGGGATCGTGGAGTGCGACGTAATGGGCTATAACTACATGGACCCTGGCGCCGAGGCCTACCACAAGGAGCATCCCGACAAGCCGGTGATGGGCACGGAGACGGTGAGCGCGGTGGGCACTCGCGGCATTTACATTACCGATGCAACCAAGGGCTACGTGGGCTCGTACGATCCATATACGACGACGGGGCGCGCTTCGGCCGAAGGCTGGTGGAGTTTTTGCAATGCGCGGCCGTGGGTCTCGGGCGGGTTTGTGTGGACGGGCTTCGATTATCGCGGCGAGCCTTCGCCCAACGAGTGGCCGAACATCAGCTCGCAATACGGAATCATCGATACCTGCGGATTTCCCAAGGACACGTTTTTCTACTACCAGTCGTGGTGGCAATCGAAGCCGGTGCTGCATCTGTTTCCGCATTGGAACTGGCCGGGATACCAGGGAAAAGAGCTTGCGGTGTGGGTGTATTCGAACCTCGATCGCGTGGAGTTGTTTCTCAATGGCGAGACCCTCGGCGCGAAAGACATGAAGAAGGACTCGCACCTGGCGTGGGCCGTCAAGTATGCGCCGGGGACGATTGAGGCGCGCGGATCCAAGGGCGATGCAGTTGTGTTGACTGCGAAGCGCGAGACGACGGGCGCCGCAGCAAAGCTGGTGATGGGCACCAACCGAAGCGAACTTTCGGCCGATGGCGAGGATGTGGCGATGTTTGCCGTGGAGGTGCAGGACGCGCAGGGGCGCGTGGCGCCGGTGACGGACAATGAAGTGACGTTTCGCGTTTCCGGCGAAGGAAAGCTGATTGGCATCGGCAATGGCGACCCGACGAACCAGGAGCCGGACAAGGGCACATCGCGTAAGGCGTTCTCAGGATTCTGCATGGCGCTGGTGCAGTCGTTGAAGACTGCGGGGAGCATTACTGTGGAGGCGACATCGCCGGGGCTCGATGTGGCGAGTGTGACGATCGCGGCGAAGACTGTAACGCTGCGCCCGCAAGTGGATGTGTGGCAGCGCGCGGTTCCGGAGGGCGAAGGCCTCACCGGATTATGGAGACCGGAACCGGCGAGCGGCATCTCCGGCGCGATGTCGTTCTTTGTAGGCGACAGCACCATGGTGTTCGCGCTGCGGCAGAATGGGAGCGAACTGACGGGGAACGTGGAAGGGAATGCCGGCGGGTTCTTTGGCGGCAACGACGCGCCGATCGAGGTCACCGACGGCAAGGTGGAGGGGAACAGCGTTTCCTTCAAAGTGGGTAACAGCACTTACGCGGGAAAGCTGAGCGGGGATCGCATCGAGTTGGAGCGGTCGATGGATCTGCGCTTCCTCGCGGTCACCGAGTCGAACAAGCCGAAGGACGGGCTGGCGATCGGGCCGCCACCGGATGGATCGGACCCCTCGCGCGGCGCAGCGTTGCGCGTGCCGGCACATGGGATTCCGGTGGTGCTGCGGCGGGCGCAGCGGTAGGGGATTTTGGAGGAAGCCGGCGATTGGCGTACTGCCCGGCTCAGGGGCTTGAGCGCTTCAGGAAATGGTGTATACAAATTCACCGCAGTCGAGCCGATTTCGATCCGTTACTTCGGGAATAAAAAAAGACAAGCATTCGCTTAAAATGTAAGATGATACCGGTATCCTGGGCGGAACGAGATGATTCCGGCAGATCGCATTCGTGGTCGGACTCCAGATCCGTTCGAGTCCAACCAACGCAAAGTCACAACGCGGAAGGCTTGAGCATGACGCGAGAGAAAGTCGTACTTTTCCTGGCCGGCGCCCTGGTGTCTTTGCTGCTTCCGGCGATGGCCTTCCCCGACGGCGAAACCGTGAGTCCTCGCGCCGTAGCTGCCGTGGCCGGCCCCGTCGCCGCTGATTCCTCTTCGTCCGCAGCGGTCGCGCCGGCCGTCAAAGTCGCTCCATCTTCGTCCCGCATCGCCACTGCGCAAGCTCTCACAGTCACCGTCGCCGTTAAAGGTTCAGCCGGCAAGCCCACGCCCGAAGGCACCGTAACTCTCACCAGCGGCAAATTCACTTCCCCGGTCAGAACTCTGGCCGATGGCGGTTTCAAGTTCCATCTTGCCGCTGGAAGACTGGCGCCAGGCAACGACGTTCTGACCGTCACCTACACGCCCAGCACAGCCAGCTCACCGATCTACCGCGGCGCGTCCGGGAAAGCCGGCGTGACCGTGACAATCGTCACTCCCACCCTCACTGCGAACCTCTCTTCAGGCAGCATCACATCGCAGCAGGAGTTGACCGTCAAGGCCGCCGTCAGCGCGCCCACAGGCGATCCCACGCCCACCGGCTCGGTGAGCTTGACCAGCGACGCCTACGCATCGCCCGAATTCAAGTTGGCCGCGGGAGAAGCGAAGATCCACGTTCCACCCGGCTCGTTCGACGCCGGCACAGACAAGTTGACCATCACTTACTCGCCCGATGCGGAAAGCTCCACAATCTATAAAGGCGCGGGGGGCGCGAAGTCTGTGATCGTAACTCGACTCACCCCGGCCGTCACCGTCGAGTCTTCATCCACGATCACCACCGTCCAGACATTCCCGGTAGCGGTCGCCGTAAGCGCCGGTGCGGGCGACGCTGCGCCTACGGGCACCGTCAAGGCATCGAGCGGGAGTTACACATCGGCCGCAACTCGTTTGGCAAACGGCAGCGCGACCATCGACATCCCTCCCGGTTCATTGACAACCGGCACCGACACGCTCTCCGTCGTCTATACACCCGATACGAAGAGCCTCGAGATCTACAATCCGGCCGTTGGCACTTCGTCCCCGGTTGACGTCATCGTCCCCGCCGCCGTAGCATCCATTGACCAATCGAGCACCGGTCCCGAAGTAACCGATCAGCTCATCGGCATGAATATGGCCGCATGGTTTGACCCCACCATCCCTCAAATCATTCCCGCCTTTCAAAGTGCCGGAATCAAGGCCGTGCGCTGGCCCGGCGGAAGTTGGTCCGACGATTATCACTGGGCCACCAACGCTCTCTGCGGCGGCACTCCTAATTCCAACGCCACATTCTCCAAATTCGTCGATGACCTGGCCATTCCCGCCGGCCTCGACGTAGCGCTGACCGCCGATTACGGCACCAATACAGCCTGCGACGGTCCCGGCGATCCTAGCGAAGCCGCGGCCTGGGTAAAGGCCGCGCTTGAGGATGGCATCACCGTAAGCCACATGACCGTGGGCAACGAGGAGTACGGCGACTGGGAGACGGATATGCACTCCAGCCAGCACGATCCCACAACCTACGCCGATTCGGTCACGGGAACCAGCGGCTACTACGCCGCAATCAAGGCAGAGAGCCCCCACACGCTGGTCGGCGTGTCCGTCAACCCCGGCAATTACCCCGAATGGGACCCGGTGGTGTTAGCCAATGCCAAGGGCAGCTACGACTTCGTCGAGTACCACTTCTATCCGCAAACGCCGGGGCAAGAAAGCGACACGTACCTCACCGAGCAGGCCGCGCAGGACCTGACCTCCACAATCGATACCATCAAGTCCGAACTCACGACAGCCGGCGAGCCCGACACGCCCATCTACGTAGGCGAAATGGGCTCCGTCTACACCGATCCCGGCAAGCAGACCACTTCGATCACGCAAGCTCTCTTCGCCGGCCAGGTGCTGGGCGAAATGATGAACGACGGCGTCTCGCGCGCCACCTGGTGGATCGGATTCGGCGGCTGCTCCGACGACACCTCCGGCAACTTCTCCAGTTCCCTCTATGGCTGGCAGAACTTCGGCGGCTACATGGTCTTCTCCGACGGCACGCCCGAGTACGGTTGCGAGAATGCAACCCCCGTCCCCGCCGGCACCCTGCTGCCCACCGCGAGGGCATTTCAGCTCTTCAGCAAAGTAGCCGTCACCGGCGAAAGCGTGCTCACCCCCACCGTAACCGGAGACCAAACCGACGTGCGCGCCTACGCCGCAACTCACAGCGGCGGCACTGCGCTGGTGCTTTTCAACGTGAACGAAACCACCAGCCAGACCGTCGCAGTCGAGCTCTCAGTGCAAACAAAAACTTCGAGCGTCGCCGTGGAGACCTACAGCAAAGCCATCTACGACCAGTCGGAGAACAACGTCTGGGCCCCGCCCACCACCACAAATCTCGGCGCGCAAAGCCTCCCGCTGGCTCTCACACTGGCCCCGTGGAGCATGAACGTAGTCATCATCAAATAGCTACGCGCATCTTTCCCGTGCCCCATCCTTTCGCCGTCGTTTGGCGAAAGGGTGGGATACCACGAATATTCACGTGATAATTGCCCGGGAAACCTCACACTCAAATCGCCAGTCTTCGCCATCCGTCACATTCCCCGCAGCACTTTGGCGAAAATCCGCGCGCGTCGTATAAGATGTCTCGCATGACGGCGAAGCTATGTAGCAATCTCTATAGCTGCGCGTTGCTGGCGGTCATTGCCTCGGGCATAGCCGCTCGCGCGCAGATGACCACCTCCCAGGTCGACAACGCGCGCACCGGCGCCAACCTGAATGAAACCACGCTCACCCCGCGCAACGTAAACGCGCAGCAATTCGGAAAGCTCTTCACCCTGAAAGTCGATGGAGCCGTCTACGCCCAGCCGCTCTTCCTCGCCGGCGTCGAGATCCCCGGCAAGGGCAAGCACGATGTGCTCTTTGTCGCCACCGAGCACGACAGCGTCTACGCATTCGACGCCTACGGAAATCCCTCCACGCCGCTGTGGCAGGTGAGCCTGCTCAAGAATGGCGCCACCCCGGTTCCCGAGAGCGATACGCAATGCTTCTTCATCCAGCCGGAGGTGGGAATCACATCGACTCCGGTCATCGATACGAAAACCGGCACGCTCTACGTTTTGGCGCGCACAAAGCTCGCGCATCTGGTATCGGCCACCGAGTTCCACCAGCAACTTCACGCGCTCGCCATCACAACCGGAGCCGAGAAATTCTCCGGACCCGTCGAGATTCAGGCGACCATGCACGGCAAAGGCGACGGCAGCCACAACGGCATTCTGTCCTTCGATCCGCTGCGCGAGAATCCGCGCGCGGCGCTGCTGCTCTCGCGCGGGATGGTGTACGTCACGTTTGCCTCGGCCTGCGACATTGGTCCTTATCACGGCTGGGTGATGGCCTGCGATGCGCAGACGTTGAAGCAGCGAGCCGTCTTCAACGATTCGCCCGACGCCGACGATGGCGGCATCTGGGAGGGCGACACAGGCATCGCAGCCGACCAGGACGGCAACGTCTACGCGGCTACCGGCAACGGGCGCTTCGATGCGCAAAAAGGAGGGCGCGATTACGGTGACACTCTGCTGAAGCTTGACGGCCAACGTCTGACGCTGGCCGATTACTTCACGCCCTTCAACGCCGACCAGCTGAACGCCGACGACAACGATCTCGGCTCCAGCGGCCCTTTGCTGCTTCCCGATCAGCCGGGACCGCACCCGCATCTCGCCCTCATCGGCGGCAAGGCGACGCAGGTTTATCTGGTCGACCGCGACAAGATGGGCCATTTTCAGCCGGACAGCAACAGCCACGCCGTGCAGGTGATCCAGACCACCGGCGGAATCTACGGCTCAATGGCTTATTGGCATCACAATGTCTACGTGCTGGCCGACAGCGATGAGGTGCGCGATTACGAAGTGAACGACGGGAAGCTTGTCTTCAAGGCGGCCAGCAGTTTCAAGCTGCCGGACCACGCGGCCACTCCGGCAATCTCAGCCAATGGCAGGAAGGACGGCATCGTGTGGGTAGTGAGCTCGAAGGGATGGAACTCGCCTGGCAGGACCGCGGTACTGCATGCCGCTGACGCTTCGGACGTTTCGCACGAACTCTATAACAGCGAGCAGAACGCCGCCCGCGATCGTGCCGGCATGGGCCTGCGTTTCAACATCCCGACAATCGTCAATGGCCATGTCTACATCGGCGCCCGCGGAGAAGTGGACGTCTACGGCCTGCTGGGCACACACTAGCATCCGGTCGTTTGTTCTTCCACTAAAGAGGATGCCCCATCCTTGCGCCGATCTTTGGCGCAAGGGTGGGAAGGCACAAAACCAAGCGGTGAGAGAGACCGCGCTATGGACCTGGGGCACCCACCACTTACGCCGCCTTGACCGCAATCCGAGCTGAACGATTGCGCGGTTTGGCTTTCACAACAATTTCCACATCGTGCCCGAGCAACAGCAGAAAACTCATCAGCCGCTCGACAGAAAAACCCTCGAGTTTGTAATGCATCAATGCCGAAACCTTGGGCTGATTTACACCCAACGCAGCCGCGACCTGTGCCTGGGTCAGCCCAAGCCGCCCGACAATGCGATTGATGGCCGCACACAGCCTGGCCTTGGCGTCGAGTTCAGTGGCGTCCGGCAGTCCTAGATCGGCAAAGACATTGCCACTGCTTTTCACGATCGCATTTTTCGATTCAACCGGCATTTCGGGCCTTGTAATCCTCGGTCGCTAATTTCAGCCTTTGCCTGATCAATGCAATATCCGACTGCCGAGTTGCGATCCCATACGGGGATTTCTTTTGGAACGCATGCAACACATAGACGGCATTCAAAAATCGAACGGTGTAGATTGCTCGGAACGTATCGCCGTCATGGTCTTTGACTACTTCGAGAACGCCCGGTCCTTCGCCCTTCCACGGCTTCGCAGATGGATGTTTTCCGCCATATTGAGCGGCGCTGAGAGCAAATCCGATCGTCCGCTGGACGGCGGCGGGAAATCCGGACAGATCCTTCAATGAAGAGCCAACCCAGTAGAGCGGCTTTTCCCCTGGAACTGGAGCGCGCGTCATGATTCTATCCCACTTTTAGGATGTTTCGTCAAGCAGACTTCGCCTCCAACGCGTTCAAAGGGACAGCCCAAAACCCACCCTTCAACATCACGCTCCACTCTGCCTTCAAACCTCACGGCCGCATCGGCGGAACCCCCTCCAGCAAAAACTCATACCGCTCCCGCACCGTATCCGGCCCCGAAGTAATCGGATCGTTCAGGTGTATGAGCGGGTAGCCGTCGCCGTTGTACTTCGGCCACTCGGGCAACCCTTGGCCGTTGGGGTCGCCGGTCCTGGCAAAGTTCGTCCAGTAGCTCATCATCTGGTCGCTCAGCTTGCGGTCCGCAGCGCTCACCTGCCAGCCGGGCCGCGTATCCAACGTGCCGAACACATACTCGATATCGTCGGAGTGGAATGCGTAAGTCCCGGGATGAAACTTGCTCGGCGTGGCCGGCAGCTCGAAGTGGTAGCGATAGACCGGCGACTCGCCCGTTTTGCGCTGCGCCTCCAGCCACTTCCACGTGCCCAGTGCGATGAAGGTGTCGCTGCCGTAATCGATGGCCGAACGGGCTGCCTGCTCGTCGGTATCGCCGGGATAGAGCTTGAGGAACGCCTCGGCGCGATCCTTGAAGAGCTTCTGCGCCGTCTCCGTCCATCGCGCTGCCGTCATGTTCCTGGCGAGGGCGCTGTTTTCATCTCGATTCCAGCCGGCCAGAAGCGGTACATGCGCCTGCTTGCCGGCTGCATACGTGTCGGGCACCGGCTCGGTCAGTAGCCTGCCGTCGACGTCCGGATGAAACCCCACGCCAGGCTTTTTCACCGATTCGAGAATCTTGTCCGTGGGCAGCGCGCGCAGCTCCGCCAGCGACTTCACGCCCAATGAATCCACCCACGCCTGATCTTTCTTGTCGCGCTCTTCGACAGTCTCGTAACCCAGCGGACTGCTCGTAAAAGCCGCACCGCTTTCGCCAATTGCCTTCGCAAACAACCCCTTCGCCGGTTGCGCGGCCATCAGCGTGCTCACCGCAAACGACCCCGCGCTCTCGCCGAAGATGGTCACGTTCTCCGGATCGCCGCCGAACTTCTTGATATTGGCCTTCACCCACTCGAGCGCCGCCACCATATCGAGCAGCCCATAATTGCCGGCTGCGCCGTTGGCCTCCTTGGCGAGCTCCTCTGTTGCCAGAAAGCCGAAGACACCGAGGCGATAGTTGATGGTGACCAGCACCACGCCCTTCAGCGGCAGAAAGTCGCCGTTGTGCCGCGGCTCGTTGCTCGCGCCGCCCGAAAATCCGCCGCCATGGATCCAGAACATCACCGGCAATTTCGCGTCGTCCTTGGCATCGGCGGGCGTGTAGACATTCAGAAAGAGGCAATCTTCGCTGCCGCCGCTGTCCTCAAACACCATGTCTTCGTAGACCCTGTTCTGCGCGCAGTGTGCGCCATAGCTGGTCGCATCGCGGTCGCCCTTCCATTTGGTCGGCGGCTGCGGCGCCTTCCAGCGCAACTCCCCCACCGGCGGAGCGGCGTAGGGGATGCCGAGAAACGCCCGCACCTTACCATCGTTGATCGTTTTGCCGTGTACCTTGCCCTGTTCGGTCTTCACCGTCAGCGGATCGGCATGAAGACTAGCCGCAAAAACAAACGCCAGCCCCGCAATGGACAGGGCGCATGCCTTCCATCCAATTTGCATCATGGATTTCCTCCGAGAGATAACCTTAAACCGACGGCGCGGAGGACGTACAGATTTCACTATTCCAACGACGCGATTGTAGTAATCGGAATTTGCGAGACCACAGTCAGCGCGCGATCTTGATTGATTCAGATCTGAACAATTTCCGTAGCCAGCATATCCTCAACGGTCTCCCGTCGCCGAATCAACCGCGCCTTCGCGCCTTCCACCAGCACCTCGGCCGCGCGCGGCCGCGAATTGTAATTGGAGCTCTGCGCCATGCCGTAAGCGCCGGCATCGAGCAGCACCAGCAGATCGCCGGGCTCGACAGGCCTGAGTTTGCGGTCGCGTGCAAAAAAGTCGCCGGTCTCGCACACTGGCCCAACCACATCGACCACCCGCGACTTCCCTGCCCTCGGCCGCACCGGGACAATCTCGTGATACGCCTGGTAAAGCGCCGGCCGAATCAGGTCGTTCATGGCCGCATCGACAATCACGAACGTCTTTTTCCCATTGCGCTTGACGTTGAGAACCCGCGTAACCAGCGCCCCCGCCTGCGCAACGAGAAACCGTCCCGGCTCCAGCAGCAACCGGCCTTCGAAGCCATGCAGCGCCGTCTCAATCGCAGCCACGTACTCGCGCACCTTGGCCGCGGCATCGAAGCCCTCGCCGTGGTAATCGATGCCCAGTCCGCCGCCAACGTCGATCGCTTTGAGCTGGATGCCGTCGCGCCGCAATTGCGTCGCCAGTTCGCTCACCCGCTCCGTCGCCGCGCCAAACGGATCGGCGGAGCGAATCTGCGAGCCGATGTGGACGCTGATGCCGTGAGCCTCCAGCCACCGGCTGCCCGCAGCATCGCGATAGATGCGCCGCGCCTGGCGAATATCGAGGCCGAATTTGTGCTCATGCAGCCCGGTGGAAATATACGGATGCGTTTCGGCAAACACATCGGGGTTCACGCGCAGCGCGAACCGCGCTTTTCGCGTGAGCTTCCGCGCGCGCTCCGCAAGCAGCGCAAGCTCGGCTTCGCTCTCCACGTTGAATTGGTAAATTCCCGCCGCCAGCGCGCGATCGATCTCCGGCGCGGTCTTGCCCACGCCGGAGAAAACCATGCGATCCACGGCTTCAGGCGCCGCAACCAGCACCCGCTCCAGTTCGCCGCCGGAGACGATGTCGAACCCCGAGCCGCGTTCGGCCAGCAGCTTGAGAATGGCCAGCGCCGAGTTGGCTTTCACCGCATAGCAAATCAGGTGCTCACGCCCCGCAAGCGCCTGCTGAAACAGGCCCAGCCGCTCCACGATCTGATCGGCCGAATCGACATAAAGAGGCGTGCCGAATCGCCGCGCCACCAATTCCAGCGACACTCTGCCGCAATGGAGCGGAGCGCCGGGGCGCGGATGAAGAAATGGCCGGGAGAATGCCGTGGGGCTTGGGGTCACATTCGGTTTCCGTGAAGAAAAAATGCTGCATCGAGCCTACAGCACCGCGCGGGGATACGATTCGCCGCGCAATGACTCTCAAATGTCGAATTGCTTCAGCCATTCAGCCAGCAGCGCGGCAACCTTCTCCGGCTGCTCATAAGCCGCAAAATGTCCGGCGTCGGGGAGCAGGTGGAACTCGCATCCGCCGGGCGCAGCGCGCAAAGCCTCCATCTCCACCGGAGTCACGCCTGTGTCTTCTCCTCCGGCAACGGCCAGCACCGGAACATCGATGGTGTCCACCGTGGGCACGGAATCAGGACGAATGGCGAGCCCGGCTTGCACGGCAATGGCGGCGTCCGGAGTCAGCGTCATGCGCAACCGAAGCTCGTTCACGATCTCCGGCCGCCGGGTGCGCGCGGTGACGCCGATCAGGCTCTGCGCCATTCCATCGAAGAGCGGCCCGGTGCCGGCTTCTCGAACGAATGCAATGTTAGCCGCGCGCTTGACCAAGCCGGCCTCGGTATCGGGCTGCGGCTTGGAGCAGACGAAGGCCAGACCGGTGACGCGTTCGCGTGCGCGGCGCCACAATTCGAACAGCACATAGCCGCCGATCGAACAGCCCACGAACACCGCCTGCGGCAGCCTCAGAACATCGAGAAGAGCGAGCACGTCCGCCGCCAGTTCGTCGATGCTGAGCACCGGCGCATCGGCAACGCGCGAGAACAAACCGACGGGCAAGCCTTCACCCAGCTCCGACCCGCCATGGCCGCGGAGATCCGGAGCGATGGCGCGGATGCCGCCAACATTCTCAATGAGCGGGCGCCAGTAATCGTGGTCGAGGGGAGTGGGATGAAGAAAAACCACCGGCAGGCCGCTTCCGCTTTCGCGAAAATTAAGCCCTCGGTGCGACTGATTCAATTCCGTGGAATGCCTCTGCAAAGCCGAGTCATGGTGCCGATCCATACTTTACGAGGATACCCCGCCGGCGTTCGGCGGGCAGGCGCCTGGAGGCGAATATGCGCCGGGAGGCGGTGGGTACGCGGCAGGCATGGGGATCGGCTCCTCGGGAATGCCGATCCAGCAGGCTAGATAGGCCACAAAGACCAAACCGCCGGAAAAGAACGCTCCGATGACGGTGAGAACGCGAACCACGGCCACGTCCCACCCGTAGGCCTGGGCCAGGCCGATGCAGACTCCAGCGATCATGCGCCCGGCAATGGGGCGCATAAGGGGCCGCGCGGGCGAGGGCGGCGCGGCGTAGATCACATTGCCGCAATTCGAGCAGAATCGGGCGGTATTGGGCAATGCAGTCCCGCAGCGATTACAGAAAACGGCCATGATCGAACCCTCCTTGGCGCTTGGCAATCATTGTAAGCATACGCACCAAATCAGGCGAAGGTTCCTTCCTCGACGGTTCCTCCGCGCGAGAACGAATGGTAACGACCGGCAGACGTCAGGCCCCGAAAGGGAACCCTTGTGTGACGGCCCGCCGGTCAGAAGATCGGCTTCAGGACCATCCGGCCATACGCGATGAACGCCATGAGGATGCCCAGCACACCGCTCAAGATCGTGGGCGTGACCTCGCGGTACTTGACGTGCACCCCGATGAAAACGAGGCTCTCGACCGCCAAGACCGCGGCCGCCAGGATCGTCAGCGGCGGCTGCCAATGGAACGCGGCGGGGACGATGAGCCCGACCGTGCACACGAGCTCCAGGATGCCCAGGGTCGTCCAGGCTTTCCGCGGCAGGGCGCCGAAGGACGGGACGTCCTGGCTTACCTTGTCGAACATGAAGACCTTCATGACGCCCGACGATCCGTACAGGAGCGCGGCGAGGACTTGCAGGACCCATAACAGTATGTTCATCGTGTGCCCCTTGCCGGTTTTCGCGTCGGCGCGCGCAGGACGGTTTCTCCCCGCGCGATCTACTTTCCGAGCCCAGATCGAATGACGATGGATAACCTCATGATAATTCCCCATCGTGTTGCTCAGGGGACGCATTTCGGGATTGAGAGGGTACGGGCTTCAGAGCTGAAGGGTACGGGCTTTAGCCCCTGAGGCGCTGTTTCAGGCGCCTAATCCCCTATCGGCGGCAAAAGCTGGACCAATTCCCGGCCCACAACGGACGGGCTGAAGCTCGTCCCCTTCACCCAGCCCATGCGCAATTTGCAATCCGCCTTCACGCGCCCGTATACGCGCTGCGCAAGTACTTTCGCGCCGTATCCGCGCGGCTGGTGTTGGGACCGGTTGCGATAGCGGCCTCATAATCGCTAACCGCCTTGTCGCGCTCGTGGTTCATGTCGTGGCACTCGCCGGCCGCCAGCAGCGAGCGGATCTTCAGCTCCGGACCCACGTTCTTCGTCCACGCTGCTTGTTCGTACGCTTGCGCCCCCTCGGCGTAATGACGCTGCCCGCGCAGCGCATCGCCCAGCCCGAAGTAGGCCAGTTCCAGCCGCGCCTCGGCAAAGTAGCCGGGCTTGGCGCTATCGGCAAGCAGGTCACGATATGCATCGACGGCAACCATGCCTTCGCCGTCATCTTTGCGCAAGTTGGCCTCTTCAAGGCGGAAAAGAAAGTCGTGCGGGTACTGTTCTTTCAAGCTCTCTACGACCTGCACCGCTTCCTTGTAGCGGCCCTCGCGGCGCAGAAACAACGCCGTTACCGTGCGCGCCTCCACGTTGGCGATCACGCCGCGGCTGCCCGCGTCTCTCAGCATCTCCAGGCCATGCGACTTGGAGCCGGTGATACCCATAAAACCGATCAGCAGCTTGAACGGCAGCGGCAGCGCGCCCACCACGTACTCATAGACTCCCACCACCAGCTTCGCGTCCACGTAATCCGGGTCCAGCTGCAGCACGCGGGCGTCGTCGTCCTTGGCCTTGATCGCCAATCGAAACGCCGCTCCAAAGCCGCGCTCCACCATGGCAATATAGGTGGATTTCAGGCTGCGCGCCCATGCGCGGGCATAGAGCGCATTCACGTCGTTGGGATTCTTGGCGAGCTGCGCACTGGCCTCGCCAATCGCCTCGTCTGCCAGCCCTAAGATGCGATCACGCGTCTTCGGATCTTCCGCGGTGGCATGGCGGCCGGTAAGAAAGCCGTCGTTGGCGTAAAAGGTCGTGTCCAGCAGGTCGAGCCGGTAAAGCTCCTGAAACAGCACCGCATCGAGCAGCATCGCCGTCGCTTGCGGATCGCCCGGATGCTCCGCGTGCACGCGCTCGAAGCGCTCGATCGCGCCCGGATAGTCGAGGTTGTAGAAGTGCACGAATGCATCCTGGACCAGGGGCTCGCGGTTCAGAGGGTTGGTGTGGACGTCTCCAGCCCATCCCACCCCGTTTCCGCCGAGCGACAGAACTATCCCGACCCACACGCCAATCCAGAACGATCCCGTCTTCAACCTCAAGTCTCCTCGTTGCATCGCCGGCCGTCGCGGCTCACTTTGAAGCAAGGGTACGGACTCCAGCCCGTACGCTAAACCTTTGAAATCAAGCGGAGCTTCAGCCCCTTCGGCCATTGATCGCTCAGACCGATCCGCTCCGCGCAAGCCGCGGTTCGACCTTCCGCGTCACTTCCAACGATCCGGTTCCCGGGATTTCCGCCGCATTCTTCGGTTTTTCATCGGCCGCGCAGCCCATCGAAAAAGGAACACCCCGCCCTTTTGACGTTAATGTTTTCCAGAAGACGCTGGAAAACTCCCCGTGTTCCCGTCTTCCCCGGGCGGCGCGCCCGTCTGCGCGCCGCTCAACGTTCCCGGGCTCATCAATTCTGGGCTCCTTGAAGGACTACGCCATGAATCGAAAAGAGATGCTGCGACCGCTGCTGAATCAAGCCCAGTTTAACGGATTCGAGTTTCGCCGCTGGTTCCAGCGCCAAGTGCATCCCATCTGGCCGGGCGCCGAGCAGGCGCTGGAGCTGCTGGGCACCGAGGGCCGCTACTATACCCTGCTCTTCGCGCACGACTTCGCCCGCAACTTCTGGAAGTCGGGCGCACAGATGAGCTTCACCGTCCCGGGGACCACATATGCCAGGGTGACTGCCAACGGCAATGTAGTTCACGTGACCCGCAAGCCTTTCACCCGGCGCATGATCAAGCGCGACGTGTGGAAGTACCACCTGCGCCAGATGGCGGCGGCCGACGATCCCATCCTCTATCTTGCGCGCTTCCTGCCCCAGAGCGTGCAAGCGGCTGCCCAAAAACCGCTGCACGACCGCATCGCGGCCCGGGCCTGAGCGGCCTTGTTGCGCTGCACTGCTCATGGTGAACAAAAGCCCGGCTGCGCATCCCGAAAGATGCCATACTCGGGATATGGCGACCTTGGAGCAAGCCATCCCCAACCCCGCCGCGCCACAGGACACGCTCGAAGCGGCACGGCAACGGCTGATTGTCGCGCTCGACGTCCCCAATGCAGCCGCGGCCGCCGGCCTTGTCGATAAGCTGCGAGGCCACTGCCGCTGGTTCAAGGTGGGCCTGGAGCTTTTCACCTCCGCGGGGCCTTCGGTGGTGGAGCCGATCCTGCGGCGCGACCTCCGCGTCTTTCTCGATCTGAAATTCCATGACATTCCGAATACTGTCGCCGGCGCCGTACGCTCGGCGGCAGCGCTGGGCGTACACCGGCTGACCGTCCATGCGGCAGGAGGCCCGGCCATGCTCGCCGCAGCGCGCGCCGCGCTCGACGGAATCTCCGATCCGCCGGAACTGCTGGCAGTAAC
>JBAUBR010000031.1:0-18966 GCA_049676965.1 Occallatibacter sp. | reverse complement strand
GTGGCAGCACTACGGCGAGGACCTTGAGGCGAATCTCCAGGACCTCTCCCATAGACTGAAGCGCGGAGCGTACCGGGCGAAGCCCGTGCGTAGGGTGTACATTCCGAAGGCGGACGGGCGGCAGCGGCCGCTCGGCGTCCCGGCGCTTGAAGACAAGCTCGTTCAGAGAGCGGCGGTGGAAGTACTCAACAACATCTACGAAACTGACTTCCTCGGCTTCTCTTATGGGTTCCGGCCAGGACGCAGCCAGCATAAAGCGCTGGATGCGCTGTGGTGTGGACTCCATGAGCGACGTGTGAACTGGGTGCTGGACCTGGACGTGCGCAGCTTTCTCGACAGACTGTCGCACGAGTGGCTGGTCCGGTTTCTCCAGCATCGGATAGCGGACCGGCGCGTCGTGCGGCTCATCCAGAAATGGTTGAACGCAGGCGTGCTGGAAAAGGGCAAGCGAACGCGAGTGGAGGAGGGTTCGCCGCAGGGCGGAAGTGCATCGCCGCTGCTGGCGAATATCTATCTCCATTACGTCTTCGATCTCTGGGTCCAGGCATGGCGTAAGAGGCGTGCGCACGGCGACGTGATCGTGGTGCGTTATGCCGATGACGCCCTGGTTGGGTTCGAGTTCAAGGACGATGCCGAACGGTTCTGGTCGGAACTGAAAGAACGAATGCAGAAGTTCCAACTGGAGCTGCACCCGGAAAAGACGCGGCTGATCGAGTTCGGACGCCATGCGGCGGCTGGACTGGGTAAGCCTGAAACCTTCGACTTCCTCGGCTTCAAGCACATCTGCGGGAAGACGAAGAGGGGAAGGTTCATGGTGCTTCGGCACACGGTTCGCAAGCGCATGCAGGCCACGTTGCTGCGGGTCAAGATCGAATTGCGGCGGCGTATGCATGATCCTGTTCCTGAAGTTGGCAAGTGGTTGAAGTCCGTTGTGGACGGGCATTTCCGATACTTCGGAGTACCGGGGAATCGATACGCTCTGGCCCACTTCCGCTTTACGGTCAGTCACTTCTGGCACCGCGCTCTTGAACGGCGGAGTCAGAACGGGCGCGTCCAGTGGGAGCGTATGCAACGACTCATCCGCCGCTGGCTTCCTCCGGCCCATATCTGCCATCCCTATCCATCCCGCCGTCTGCGCGTCACCACCTGAGGCAAGAGCCGGATGCGGGAAATCCGCCCGTCCGGATCTGTGCGGGGGGTACGGAGAAATCTGTATCCCTACCGCGACCACCCTACTGCCGGTGCAAAGCACCGCGTACTGCACGATGCTGGCTCAGGGGCCAGATGGAAGCCCCAGACACAGCAAGGCCGCCCCCGAAGAGACGGCCTCGCTGCTGCTATTGATTTCGGCTAGGACCTCACTGCGAGACCGGAGAACCTGGCTGTAAACCCTGGCCTCTTAGATATACCGCGAGAAAGGGCAGTGTCACCGTGGCGATCAGCACCGAAAAAAGCATCCCGTTCAGCAATGCCATCCAGAGAGTCATTGGAGGAAATAGGCAGAAGAGGAACATCCAGGTGTTCTCTCCCGGAACGTTCGGTGAAGATGGGACGTGAAGAAATACCGACGGAGCCATCATTGAGACTGGCCCCAAGATATATATCCCCGCCAAAACCCACCCCCATTTAGGCAGGTGCTTGGTGCCGATCCAACTGGCCACGCCCAGTAATGTCACTCCCGCAAGAGGTACAACGTTCAGCGTCCAAAGATTCGACTTCTGATCGAGGGCAGCATTGAGAATGATGGCCGGAAGCCAGAACGAAAGCCCGCCAACTGCGATCCAAAACAGTCTGCTTTTCATCGCATTCCTCCCGTCAGGTCAAAATATCCCAGCAGCATTCGCAAAGCATCCGAGATGAGCTCCGGTTCCTGGAAGGACGCCGTTGACATCGACGAAAGACCCTGGGGTCGTCGGTACGATGACCGGGATCGGAGCATAACCAGACCCAGGAGTATAGAAACTCTGAAGACATCCACGAATCTGGTTTGAGACTGGACCGTTGGGAAAGACCTTGCTGCAAAGTGTATAAAGCGCAGTGCCACTGGCCGAACCATCCTGATAGATGGAACACCGTGCTGTGGTCTTTGGCGTTCCTATCGGCTTCGTCCCGTTATTTGGGGCAAAAAACGCGGAGCCTAACTCCGTTCCTTCTTCTCCTTGTTCGTTTTGTCTTCCTTTAACTTCTTCATCCCCTGCCACAACAGAATCAAGCTTGCCGCTGGAAGCAACGCCTGAATCAGGTAGTGCAATCCATCAATCCAAGCGCTGTCTATATTCAGCATGAGCGAGGTAACTGCATAGACTGAGAGCAAAGCAAAGTAGACGGTTAAAACGATCAGCCCTAATGCAAATCGCGGCAGGCGTTTTGCAATGAAGTAACACACACATATCGACGCTGCGCACAAACAGGCAACTACTAAAGTAAAGGCTGTGGAGCTTTTCCCCAGGGAATGTTGGATTCTTGGGTTGAATACTATCCAGGCGGCACCAAGAAACCAAATTACTGCCCCAGAGACTACGATTACGAGGCGCCTTCTATAACTTGCCATCAGCGCATTCCCTCGAAGTTGTTCCTCAATAGCGGACTCATTGTTCCATGCATTGCGTTTCCTCTTGGTATTCATTCACATGAATGGAAGTTTCGGACACGACTTCATACAGTACCTCAAGCCCAAGCACAGTACCCTCACAAGCCAAGAATCCCGGCCCAGTTTCAATAGTGAAAAGACAGGCCGCCCCTGCGTCACCTAGACCGACTCCTCCCACTACAGTCAAGACAACTGTTGCCTTCTTGGCCCGATTTTGGGCCTCGCTGCGGCACTGGGCATACTTCAGAATCGGATTTGGTGATGTGGGAACGGGAGGAAGGGCGCACAATCCCAGGGGATCGACCAAATTTACTGGGTTGTCGCCGACGTACACGAACAGGTTATTTCCGCTGCCCAGCATGCCCAGCGGATCGGGTTCGAGGTAGCGGCCCAGCTCCGGCATGTAGTCGCGGAAGCTGTTGTGATTCCAGCCATTCTCAACATCGAAGTACTGGCCTGGCAAACGGAGGTTCTGCGTGATCGTCCCGCTGAGCGAAGTCGTTTGCCCGAACGGCTCGTAGCTAGCCTGCCATTGAGGGTTCTGTTCGCTGTCGGTCGCCAATTGCGGAGTCCCCAGACGATCATCGTGCAGAAAGTAGACTGTCTCGCTGGCGTTATTGAGAACTGCGATCGGCATGCCATTGAGATAGATGTAGTCGGACTGCGCCACACCGGGAGCGTTGGTTTCTTCGAGCATCGCTCCTACTATCGCAAGCCGGGTGCGCTGCTCGTCGGGCTTGAGAGGTCGCGTAAGGATATGTCTATCCCAGCGAACTTTACGGCTTGGAAGTCGATATGCTGACGGTTGCTTTTGTAGGTCAGTTCGAGATGTGACGGGGCCAACCAATTCACCCCCACAGCCTCATCACTCGACGTGTCCGATTCGTTGCCAACGCACAGTATCTCCATCGGCTTTTGTGAACCTGTGGTCCAGTTGAGATAGACGAAAGTCGCAGGAACGCCACTTATTCCGAACCCTCCATTTGCAAACGCGCGTGCTGTTGCGATCATCTTCCCATCCGGGGACCGGGCTTCGGTGGACCAGATCGACTGGGACCCCTTACAGCCGCTCGCGATACTACAGACCACCAAGACAAGAAGCAAGATTGTCTTGACTGCCCAAGAGAAACTGCCTGTCTCGGCCCGATTGATTATGCCCATGTCTTTTCCCTTCGGAAGTACCGTCGTCGGTTGGTATATATCTCCAGATGTCGTCTCTATGGTTGACAGGGAAAACTTCCCTGAAGAAATCCGGCAGTGATGTTCAGTGAGCGCTATGTGAGCCACTTCTTACGAAGCCGGAGCGGCGTCCTAGTTTCCATGCGATAAACGCAGCCGTAAAGGCCCAAAGAGAGATGTTTAAAAACGCCATTTCCCAAAAGTAGACGGTTGCAAAGCTCTTAGATGTGACTGAATACAACGGGAACGAAATAATGGGCCACGCTATTCTCGGCCAGAAGGCCGAATGTGCAGTAGGCACGGCATCAGCTTCAGCCCACACATACCAGAACGCGAGAAGGTCTGCGCAGAATGCGACAGCACCAACAAGCACGGGTGTGATAATGCGACGAACGGTTGACATTCCATTCTCCGCTACAAAGCGTACCACGGAAATCCAGCTACGCACATTGCCCCCGACAGCCCGCAAGCCGGAGTTTTTCAGCAGCCTGCTAGTACTACTGTGTTATAAAGTAGATACCTCTGCTTCGGTTATTCTGACGGTGTAATTTGTCGGGTAGTACGTTGATGGAATGAGCCCTCGCCAACTGGATTTCTCGCGTCAAGGGGAACGTCTGCAGGTCTATCTTGATGGTCTGACAGAAGCCGCCGGACATGCTGATCGCGTGGTTCCTATCGAGAACTATACGAAGGGACTCATGCTGCCGATCGAGCGCAAGAGCGTGGAACCGATGGCGGCACGTCTGGCTCCGGGCAACGTACGCCAGATGCATCAGTCGTTGCATCACATCGTTGCCGATGCAGCCTGGAGCGATGACGCGCTTTTGAATCAAGTTCGCAACCAAGTGCTTCCCGTCATGACGCGGAGACATGCACTGGCGGCCTGGATTGTGGATGACACGGGATTCCCCAAGAAAGGTACTCATTCGGTTGGAGTCACCCGTCAGTATTGCGGGCAGTTGGGCAAGCAGGACAACTGCCGAGTGGCGGTGAGTGTGTCGCTTGCCACCGAAGAGGCAAGTATTCCCGCGGCCTACCGTCTCTATCTTCCCGAGGTGTGGGCAAACGACAAGGAGCGGCGCAAGGAAGCCGGCGTACCCAAGGAGATAAGTTTCCAAACCAAGCCGGATATTGCGCTTGGGCAGATCCGTTCGCTGGTTAACGAAGATGTACCACGCGGTGTGGTTCTTGCTGACGCCGCCTACGGCGACGATAGTGGATTTCGCGAAGGACTCGTATCACTGGGGCTTTGCTATGCGGTTGGCATCAAGTCCTCGACCACGCTTTGGCCCCCGGGCATCATGCCGCTGCCGCCCCGGCCGAAGGGAAAAATGGGCCGTCCGCCGCGGCTATTGCGGAGGGATGAACAACATCAGCCACTCTCTGCGAAAGACCTTGCTTTATGCCTGAGTACTACTGACTTGCGCAAGGTGCACTGGCGTGAGGGAACACGCGGCATGATGCGTTCACGCTTTGCCGCGGTTCGTGTTCGCGTAGCCCATCGCGACTACTGGCGCAAAGAACCGCATCCTGAGCAATGGCTGTTAATCGAGTGGCCGGCAGGAGAGAAGGAGCCAACAAAATACTGGCTGTCGAATCTAAACGCCTCGATCATTCTGCGCAAATTGGTTGGCATCGCCAAACTGCGCTGGCGCATCGAGCGCGACTACGAAGAACTGAAACAGGAACTTGGCCTGGGCCATTTCGAAGGTCGGAACTGGCGCGGATTTCATCATCATGCAACTCTGTCGATTGCAGCCTACGGCTTCCTGGTTTTGGAGCGGTGCCTTTTCCCCCCCTCAGCCAACTCACAGCCTGTCGAAGCAGAAAACATCCAAGTTCAAATACCCGCAATGCAATCCAACTACACGCCCCGCGGCGCTGCCCGTAAGAACAGAACGGCATAATCCTCAATCCGTCGCCACACTTCGACGCCAGATCGCAACCCACCTCGTCCGCTCGCTGCCTCGTTGTCCGTGCTGTCTTCACGGAAGTTTATAACACAGTAGTACTAGAGCCGTCGCTACCAATTAGCGTACCGAATCATCAGGTGAGTCGAGTAGAGACGTTATATCGGTCACGAGTGCTTGTGTAACTTCCTTGCCGCTGATTTTTTGCGTGAGCCTGGCGAGATGTTCTGCGGCCACCGTTCTGGTATCCGCAGTCTTGTCGGATCGAACCTTTGCCATGGTTTCTTTGATCTGATTCATAAGTGCGGGCCCCCCGCTCGCCTGAGCCACCCCAGCCGCTGTCGATAACCCTGATAACACAGAGCAGAAGGCCACACAGAACAATCTGGAAAATCGCATTTTCAAATTCCCTCATTTCTCCATGAGATCAAGGGATGCCCCACCACCGGACATTGGGGACCGTGGCGTCATCTATTGGAAGGTTTGGATTTACGGTGGTTGAACGCAATATGCCAGCCGGGAAGCCTGGCGGATGGACCGTGAATGAACCAGGCAGCTGTTGTTGAAACTGCACTCCCGTGATAGGGAGTTTCTGGAGGGGAGGAATTACCGGCCAGTTTATCGTTTCCGTCATAGGAATTCGCGCACCGGAGCCCGCTTCCATTTCAAGCGCTGACACAAGAGTGAACCAAGTGTTACGAGCAATCCAATGACGGCGAGCAACGCGCAAATTATTCTGATAAGACCCGTGAGAAACAGTGATGATTCGGTGTGAAAATCAGCCACCGCCACCATCAAGTGTGGATTTACAATCTGTGTGTTCTGATTATTGAATAAGACCTCCAAGTCAAACTTGTAGCGATGTCCAGCCTTGGTTTTGAATGTGCCTATTTCACGATCAATGCTCCCTGCCGGACCGATTCGCCCCTCTCCGATTGTCTCGTCAGAATCTCCCTGAACGGTGCTTTTATCACTTGACAACATCCAATGGAACTTCCATTCGGGCGGTGCTTGACAAGGCGCTTCCTTGGGATCGTTCAAGCCAATCTGACATGCTAATTCCCTCGCGGCTTCAGATTGATGATTGGCGTCGATGCCCTTCGCGTAATCAGCACTTATATCAATCGAATACAACGCATCCATATTTGTTTTGACTACCCCCGAGTTATAGTGGTTCCCATTCGACAGCGAGATTGGCACATCTTTCACAAGAAACCACGTGCGAGTGCTGTCCCATATAGTCCAGCCCCCCCACGAAACGAACGCAATCGCCATGAGCAACATGCCCAATTTAGATATGTGCGTCATTCGCATGCCGTCTCCTCACTGCATCGATTATGCTACTTCCACGGCACTCCCGGTAGTGCCACCACTGGATACGGATAGGATTCTCCCATGTTGTTGCTCATTTGAGTGTAGAGAGCTTGGGCACTTAACCAATCGCCGAAACTTCCCGGCCAAAGATCGGTCGGAGCTGGAACACCCCCAGCGTTCATTGCTCGACTTAGCGCGTTAACGCAATTCGTCTGATTTGTGGTGTTTGGATTCCAGTCCCAAGTAGGCATTTGACTCTGTTGATCCGCCGCTTTGTTGAACCCTGCGTCGTTAGGAATCCATACCTTGAAAACCTTATTGGGCTGTCGACCTTCTCTTTGAAGGGTTTGAGGCCAGTTTTGAATCGGAAGGAGAGGGGCCTGCATACAATGGCACTGAGGGAATTCGCTGAGAATTTTGTTCCCGTTCAGCTCAAATGCAGCAGCGTGGCCAACAGAGGAACCCTGTTGATTCCAGATAGTAAGGATGATCCATCGGAGCCCCAAGGGATCCACCGCGTTTGTTGGGTTGTTGTCGGTATAGTCATAGGTGTTTATGCCTCCAGAGAGATCAATTGGATACTGATAAATGAACTTGCCGGTCGTTGGGTCGTAGTACCTAGCACTACCCTGCATTCCAAGCGGATCAGGCTCGATGTACCTGCCTAAGGCAGGTAGGTAATCGCGGAAGCCATTGTGATTCCAGCCACTCTCAAGATCGAAGTACTGTCCCGGGAGACGCAGATTCTGCGTGATCGTACCGCTGACCGAAGTCGTCGTTCCAAAAGGCTCGTAGCCTGCCTGCCATTGAATGTTCTGTGTGTTGTCTGCCGCCAGTTGCGGAGTACCGAGACGATCGCCGTGCAGCATGTAGAGCGTCGAGCCATTGACCACAGCCACAGGCCTGCCATTGAGATAGATGTAGTCGGCCTGCGCCACGCCGGAAGCGTTGGTCTCTTCCAGCAGCATGCCGTCCTGGCCGTGTTGATAAATTTCCCCGTAGGAAGCAGAGACCGTCTTGATCAGGCGCTGTCCAAACCCATCATAGGTGTAGCTGGCCAACGTTCCGCTCCCTGCATTGACCGCCGAGAGTTGAGCATCCTGGTTGTAGCTGAGCGACGTAATGTATTGGCCCGCGGGAGCTTGCATGCCCGGATTTAAACTCGCAATTCTGCCGTCGGCGGCATAGCCGATCGCCTGCGTCTCGACACCCCCCACGCTGATCGTCGCGAGCTGATCGCTACCTGCTCCATAGCCGTAGCCCGCGGTCGTCGCGCCGAGCGTCTGAGTCAACTGATTACCATCCCCGTCATAGGTGAAGCCGAAACTTCCGTAACTGCCCGACGCATTGCTCAGGCGCTGCAAACTGTCGTAGCTGAAGCTCTGGCTGTTGCCCGAGGTGACCGCATCCGTAATCGTCTGCGCATTGTTCGTGGGATAGTAGGCGTAGCTCAGGTTTTCGAAAACGCGCGCCTCTCCACGCCGAATGCCGCCAATATCCGTGACATTGGTCAGCCGGTAGTCCTGGTCGAAGCTGCGCGTTTCCTGGCCCGCATTGCAGCACCTGAACCCGGTATCGGGACCGAACGGTTCGTAGGTGACACTGGACACAAGAGTCGTGTTCGTGCCTCCGCTGGGCTGGGCTGAGACGGTCGTGATCCGGCCCATGGTGTCGCGGGTATAGGTAACTGCGGTACCCGATGGATACGTGATCGAGGCAATCCGATTGGCGGGATCGTAAGTGTATGCGGTCGTCAGGCCGGCCGCGCTCGTCGTACGCGCATCCGTCAGCAGGTTGCCCAACTGGTCATAGCTGCGGGAAAGGGTTCCGGCAGCATCGGAAACCGAAGTCAGCCTTCCGATCGCGGACCCGTGGCCGCTCTGGTCATAGGTGTAGGCAACATTTTCCGCGCTGTCGGCCGGGAACGTCATCGTCAATACCCGGTCCAAGGCATCGTAGGCATACTGCGTAACCGCGCCGGTGGCAGCAACACGCTTGGTCCTGTTGCCGGTGGTGTCATAGTAATAAACCGCCGTTCCGGTATTCGGATTGCTTTCCTGAATCACGTCACCAAATCCATCATAAACGTCCGCGGTTTGGACTCTGGTGGGAGAGGTTACGCTTAGCGGACGGTCATGCGCATCATAGCTTGTGGTTGTGAGCCCGCTAGCCGGGTCGGTGACTTGGTAGAGACGGTTCAGCGGGTCGAAGGCGCGTTGTGTCGTGTTGCTGGCCTCGTCCGTTGCCGTGACCATATTGCCCACGGCATCGTAGGCAGAGGACGCAGTCTGGTTTGACGCGCCAATGTCTTCCAACATCCGCCCGAGCGCGTCAAAAGTATTCGAATGGAGGCTTGTCACCGCGTTCGATGCGTTCCGAACGCCGGTGGCCGTGTGGTCGCCCAGCGCGTCGAGATTGTATGAAATCTTTTCACCGAGCAAATCCGTGATGGCTGTGAGACGATGCGCCGCGTCGTAGGTGTAGGTAAGGGCGGAACCGTCGGGCTGTGTGACGCTCGTTAGATTCTCTGCCGCATCGTAACCGTAGGTCGTCGTGCGGTTGCCTGCAGAAGTGACCGCAGTGCTGATAAGAAGATGCTGGCGCGGATCGTACGTGAGATTGGTAGTCACGCCGTTTGGATCGACGACCGTCAGCGGGAGTCCTCCACCGGTGTGGCTCGTGATGGTGGTCTGTTGATTCAGCGGGTTCGCGATTCCCGTTAGTGCCCCGGTCGAATCGTAGGTGTAGGTAGTTTTCTCGACAACGTCGGTGCGCGGACTTTGCACCGTGGAGAGCAGGGAATTCTGCCACGTATACTGCCATTCGCGCGTAGAACCATTGGTCGAATACGGCGTGGATTGGGTCGTTGTATCCGTAAGCGTTTTGGTGAGCGCTTCGCCGCTGCTGTCGTAGGTGAAGGCTGTCGTCAAGCCTGGCGTGGTGATCGTATCCGGCAATTGGACAAACGTCGGGTCGTACGCAATGGTCGTCGTGCGAGCCACGGAACTGCCGACTGCTTCATTGATGGTGGTCGGATCGCCGTGACTGTCGTTGACGTAGGTGGTTTGATTGCCATTCCAGTCGGTCTGGCTGTTTAGGTAGCCGTTCGAGTCGAAACTGAACGTTTCGGTCGCCGCCGCCGTGGTGCTTGTCGCCGCGCGCGAAACATTCGAAATCTTATAATCGTTCTGAAGAAGAGTCAGCGTGTAGCTGTCGGTCACTCCCAGCGCATTGGTCACCGTCCGCGAATTGTTCGTGTCGTTATAGGTGGCCGTAGTCAGGTTCGCCACGCTACCTGTTTGGCTCGTGAGTCCTCGCCCCAAGGCGTCGTACGTCCAGCTTTCGTAGGTCGCTCCATTTTCGTCCTGGATGCTTGTCAATGCATAGGGAAGACTCGCGTTCTGGTAGAGATAGTGCTGACTCGTCACAGGGCTCGTCGAATAGGAGACGGAGGCGAGCTGATCATTCGCATAGTTGATGCTGTTGTATCCATAGGTCAGGACCGAGCCGTCCGGAGTCGTGACCGTGGAAACTGTGCCGTTGGAGTAGGTGAGGTTGAGCTGGCGATCGTAGGAGTCGGTGACGTTTGCAAGCTGGTAATTTGAATTGTAGGTCATGGTCTGCGCATAGCCGTTGCGCAGCGTAATGCTCTGGATGAAACCAAACGAGCCGTCATAGACCTCTGTCGTGCCGTTGTGGTCTGTCAAGGGTCCAGTTCGATCCCGTCTGAGTCAGCGTGTAATCGACGTCGCTGTCGCTGGTCCATCCACTTCCGTTGTTGTAGAAGTTAATCTGCTGTCCGTCGGGCCGTTCCGCGACGATCAGGTTGGTGGAAATGAGCTGCAGATAACGGTCGTAATTGGAGCGCCAATTCGTGCCAAGATCCAGCGCGTAGGTTCCCGCCACTGAGAGGCTGTTGTAATAGCGAATATAGCTCAGCTTATTCTGGCCGGCGGTTTCGTAGTCAGTGACTTGTTCAAATACGTCGCCTGAGCAAGCGCTGATCGGATCGCCGACGCCGTTCGAACAGGCACCCATGTTTTTCGACCAACCAACAATCTGAACCGGGCCTCCAGCGGTCCCGCCATCGCATCCGTCGCAACTTAGTACAACATAAGCGGGGCCGGACGGAGCATTCTCCGCGACCTGCACCGTGAGCGTCACCTGCGTCGGCGTGAAAGTACCTGCATCGTAATTGGGGTCATTGGGATCTAACTCGATGGTGACGCCCGGGTAGAACGGGTAGTAGGGCTCGGCGAGGCCATCAAAATAGGTGACGCCCTGGGTAACCTGATCGCCTTCGTTCATCTGGCAGCCAGGCTGGTCACCCCCTGGAAAGCTCCCGGTGATGGTCACTTGAATCGTCTGCCCGGCGTACCAGGTGCTGGGGCTTATCGAACTGATCGGTCCCGGGAATCCTGGAGGGTTTTGGTAGTGGCAGGCCTCGCCGTGGCCCTGACAACAGAAGCCGATGAAAAGTATTGAGGCGAGAAGATGTAGCGCGACTCCGTTCCAAAGACCAAAGAACTTTCGCATGGGGGGCCTCTCTTTCCGATTTCTGCAGTTCGACGAGCTGATCTTGTCTTGCGGATTGCTTTGTTCCTGCCCTGCGCTTCACGGTTACGAGCAAGAAACTCATTGCAAACCCGCCTGCGTTGCTGACACGGCGCAGCCTCCGGTTCCCCCGGAAGTACTGCAAGTCTGGTTGTAAAGCGTCGAGAAATAGATGTTCGACGAATAATCAATCACAACTCCACTGGGTCCCCCGGCAACCGGCAAGGTGGAGTTCGGAGTAGCGGAGCTCGAGATCACGCCGCTGGTCGGGGCTGTAAAGCCCATAGCACAACCGATACTCTCACTCTGATTCGTGCAAGGATTTGCCGCGAACTGTTCGCCGAAGCTCAACACGCCGATGAAGAGATAGTCCGTCCCTTCACTGGACGTGCAGGAAGAACCGTCACCGGCGTTACAGTACTCGGTAATCGGTAGCCCCGCTGCATAGTAGCCGTTTGTGTAGTTGGTTGCCAGCTCGGGGCCTGCAGTAGCGGCGCCTGATGTCAACATTGTTATCGAGGAATAAGATTTGCGCAGAAATTTAGGGAAACGCGAAAGTCCGGCGCCCCGCACGCACAAGGCAACAAAAGCCGACAAACTTTTCGCAGGATCTGGGGAAAGGGAGTGCTGTTGAATCTTAAAATTGAACTGCTGCGCAACACCGTAGGCAATTTCCCGCGGAATGTCAAGCGATTTTTTCGTTGGCCCTCTGATCCCCTGTGCATAACTTTGCAGGACTCTGCGATAACTCACGAATATCACGTGAATTAGTTTCTACTCCGAGTGAACGACGGTTTTTATCGAGTGTGCTTAATGTGAGAGACCAATCAGACTGCCGTGCGTCCACTGCGCAACGTTAAAGAAAGAGTACGAAGGTCGGACGTGCAACGACTGTCTTGATCTTTGATCCGCAAGATTAGAAAACCGCCCTTCGCAGTGGATGATCGAATCTGATCAGACGAGACGAATGAATGTTTGATCATCCATACCGGGAGGCGGCCCGCGGGCTGACGGCCGCTCTCGTCGGTCATCAACTGGGCAGAGCAGGAGTCGATCGGACGCTGAAAGAAGCTGCGGAGGATCCGGGCGAGGGCTGGGCCGAGTTTGCCGAGCGCCTTCTTACGGAGATGGGGCCGAACCTGAGCAAGTCATTGAATCCGTCAAGTTTCGACCCATCTTGCGGCAGGCTGGGGACCATTCCATAGCGCCAAGAAATTTCAATCTGCGGCGAAACCCACTGGCGCCTTCTTCAATGAGAAGACCACTGAAGTCAAGCCCTTAATGGGCTTTCCGATGGAGCCTGCTTGTATTCAGCCCAGACAAAGGTTATTCTTCGATTCGTTCTCGGTGATCGCGCGTAGCTTGCGAGCGTTCGCCACGATGGCCTGATTGCCCAGTTTCCTACAAGGTGACTCATCCAAGGCGAGTGCGTGCCGCATTCCATGGCGATCCTCATCCGCAAAACATCTTCGAAATGTTCCCGGAATGCCGCCTCAGTAGTCTGGATACGTCCTTCCTCGACCACTTCTCCCTCTTGGTTCAACATGCAGTAGTGGCTGAACCGATCACCCAAATCCAGACCCACAGTGATCGCAGGTTTTTCTTTCCACTCTATGGGCACGTTGCTTCGATTGCTCCGTTTCATTCGTTGCTCTCCTTCGCTGTGGTTCGAGTGCGTGCTGGGAACAGCATCACAGTCAGGCTTGCCACGTGACCAGGCCGTCTCAATCCTTGTGTCAATCCTCGAAGCCCGCGAGGGCGCGGAAGCGAGCACGGCGCGCTTGGGTTGAGCCGCGCGGAACTGCACAAGGCGGGATGATTCCATGAGAAGGCCCTTCGCCGTCAAGAAAACGGTGCGTAAGCACCGTGTCGCAGTGCCAACAGCCGGTGCGTAAGCACCGTGTTCTTTGAGAGACAGTAGCGGAAAATAGCTGAACGGAGTTCCAGCGCCAGTGCATTCCACATCAGCGAGAGTCCAAGTTCTAACGGCGTGTGAATGATGTGGCGTCGTGCGTGTCATTGCGCGAATGGTAAGGAGCTGTTCCGCCGCGCCGTCATTCACTTGCGCACAGTCCATGCGCAAGGTTCCATTGTCGTTGAAGACCAGCCCCGAGATCTTTACATCGAAGGAAAACAGGCAGAGAGAGAGGTGCACAAAAAGGACCGTAAGGATAATGGACCCGCCACACGCCTACCATTTGCCTCATTTTTTGGAACGAAAAACGGTCAGTGGATAAGAGTCAATCAGATACTTGGCTTCGTCACGATTGACCGGGTCGAAAAGCAATACAGCCCGTACGGGGTTGGAATGATTAGCTCACGGAAGTAATAAACATCACCCGCCGCTGCTATGAAATGCGAGAGTTCCATGTGATGCCCTAGGTGGGACTGCACGTTCGCACGTTCGCACACACATGATGTTCTCCTGGTTCTACGGGCACCGAAAAATAGGAATCATCCTTGTTTCCCCCCTACCCATGCTCCGTCAACCCCAATCATAGACAGCACCGTTCCTCCGATGCCAAAAGACTCCACGCCCTTGTCTTGAATGAACTAAACCTGTGCCTTCCCCGGTTCAGGTTGCACAACCGTGTGCTGGGAATCGGCCTGTTTTACATCAAGAAAACTGACATTTTGGGGACCGCAGGCCAGAGCAGTCTGAGAAGACGGATTTCGGGCGAATGCAGATATGGGAAAAAGCATTGAGATGAGAACGAGTTTCATGACCTTCCTCCGCTTAGCGGTTCATCTTCGGTAGAATATTGGACATCAAGCCATCGATGCCAGACCCCCTAAAATTGCTCATTTCCGATTTGCGTGGAATTGGGAATGAACCATCGGATCAAATTGCGCTATTGAACGCCGCAGTAGCCTACATACTGCAAACCCAGCGCCAGGGATCGGCTTTCCGGCACATCACAGCTCACTCTTTCGCTGCGTTCATGACTTGCTCTTCCTCCTCCGGCGTGAGTTGCCCAACCCACTCCCGCTCGATGCGTCCGGTGGAATCGAGAAGCAGCACGGTCGGTGTCCCCAGGACATTGAGAGCATTAAGGTTTTGACCGAAGATCCCTTGCACCTCCACATCTTCCTTTCTCAGGAATCCGCTGCCGAAGGATACGGCATCCGGCATGACGACGAGAACATGAGCACGGAGCATGTTGCTTTGTTCCTGCTCGCCGAGCTGTTTGTAAAAAGGCAGGCTTGCGTCGCAGTAGGGACATCCTCTGCGGATGGCGATCAAGAGTGTCTTTGGATAACTACTCCAGCTGTATCCCGGAAGCGGTTCAAGAGTCTGGCCCGCAAGACCCTCCCCCTCATTCCCATGCGTCGGCCGCTTCGAGGTCCCGACCGGAGTGTACGAGCTTCCAATCAGGATCTGGGGGAGTGATCCGCCCTGGGCAGCCGCAGCCGGAATATGCTTCGGAATATCAAGCCCCGAACACAGAACGTATCCAATTCTCGACGCGCCATCCTGGGTCGCAATGCTGCACCAGTTTCCTTCGTCGCCGGTGACCGTAAGGAGAATGCGAACCACGGTACCCGATGCCAATGTTTTCACAACATCGCCCTCCGTCGACATTCTGTTGTAGACCGCAAGAGAATTGACTTTGACTGTGCCTTGCATGCTCTGCGGAAAGACTGGAGCAGGCGCAAGCAAGAACAGAGGAATAAGAGCGCACCACATGTTCGATGACGGCATCTTCACGCGAATCTCCCTCATCGATGCAGAATTCCCATAAATTTACGCCTGTTTCCCCAGTTGCCTCAACATATTGGCCTGGGCTTGCGGGACTGACGGTACAGTCCCTGCCGTAATTCTGCTAGTCCTTGCTCGAACCAGAAATGTTCTCGTACGAGATCTGAACATTGCCCAAACGATTCTTCTCGACGGCAATCTGGCCATCCTGGAGCAACTGACCGCAGCTTGTCACGACCAACTGGTTTGGTCCGTTCCAACGCACTTGCAAGCAATTTTCATCAGACCGAAAAATCACGTCATTGCTATAGTACGCGTGCCTCAGTTGGTTTTCGGACAAGACGTGATCTTCAACCAAGAGGAAATATTGATACCCGCTAAGCGCTTCGTTATCGGATCGCTTAGCCACAATGGCGAAAAGATTTTGGGGCGATTGAGTCACCCGAATCACCTGGAAGTTCCCTCGGTCAAAATACCCGTGGAATAACGCCCAGACGGTTATCACAAGAACGGCAGTCACCGTACATCCAAGTATGACGGCAATTTTCTGCACCATGTTCATTCGTGGCATCCAGATGCCCCCATTGCCTGGCCATAGCGAATCCAGAGATTGTCAGAAGGAGTGTCAAATCCGGTTGCGAATGTCCCGTCAGGGTCAGGATGTCCGGCTAACGTCTGAGCAAGTCCGGCTGCAAACTGGCAAAATCCTGCGCCATACGGACAGGTAATTCCGAAGCTAAGGTTTCCAGCATCAACACCAAGCTGATTTTGGTACCCTGGTCCCGGCTGGTTCTTTATGTCGTTTGGACCTCCGGTGTGTACGGCATAGTAATACCCAGCCATTCCGCCGAAAAATTGAGTAATTCCACCACCTGGAAGTCCACTAGTAGCCACTTTCCCCATTGCTATGTAGGCTTGAGCTGTCGCGATTTGTTGTTGAGCCGAAGTGCCTGCTCCGGCTAGGGTGTTGCTTCCACATGGAATGTTATTTGGGGCAACTGACGCCAGCAAGCCGCCCCAGAGGGCGGCCTAATCATTTCCTCGATAGATACCAAATCAGCATGACCACGACGGCGAGTACACTCACTAGATACCACAGCCATAAGACTGGCCTTCGCTTCTCAATCTGAGCGTCATTCACGGGAATCAGGGGGAACCCCCTTGATCTACCTAACCTAAATATTCCCTTGCGATTTGGCGTTGATGTGAGAATTCTCTTGTCGGCCCATCTGACAAAAACGAAGAAACCAATAGCCGCAATAGCTCCAACGATGGGTCCGACAGATTGGATAATGTTCTTCAAAAGCTACCATCCTTGAATTTCTGGTCGAGGCAAATCCCCAAACATGCGCAGTGCCCTCGTTATCTCGATTAGCGTGCGTTGGCCTAATTGATCGCTGACCACCATTGTTCTTCTTGAGTGCCGCCCACAGGGCCTAAACTCATCCACATGAACCAATCCAGCAGACCATCTAACTTAGCGTTGCCCCGCAATTCGAATCTTCATGTCACATACAATCTTCGTGCGCGTTAGAAGAATCATCTGACTATCTTCCGCCGTGGTCGAAGCATGATGTCGCAGTGTCCCAGTTCTGGTAAATTCCGACCCCTCCCCCTAATGCTCCGATGCCTCCTTCAGCTGCAACTCCAGCTGAATATGAACTAGATACAAATCCAGACACATTTCCGGAAGCCACGCCGAAACTGCCACCCAACCCCAAGAAGCCATAGGTTTCTACTGGTTGCCCCGGAGTAAACTGCTGTCCCACACCCCCCACAATGACCTCTCCGGCACTTCCTTCTGCGAACGTGCCTTTCGAGCCGCCTTCACGAGTGTCATATTGAAACCACTTAGCGACTTGGACATTGAATACCGCACCGACGTTCAATCCTCCATAGGCGAACGCGCCACCTCCGCATGGAACCGGTATATAGTTTCCAATCTTGCGCAGAATGCTCGTCAGTTTATTTGGGCATAACCCCAAAGGATCGGCAAGGTTCGCGGGGTTGTCGTTGACATACGCATAGAGGTTGTTCCCGCTGCCCAGTCTGCCCAGCGGATCGGGTTCGAGGTAGCGGCCGAGTTGGGGCGCGTAGTCACGGAAGCCGTTGTGATTCCAGCCGGTCTCAACATCGAAGTACTGGCCCGGGAGACGCAGATTCTGTGTAATTGTGCCACTGACCGAAGCCGTTTGCCCGAAAGGCTCGTAGCTTGCTTGCCATTGAATATTCTGGCTGCCGTCACTCGCCACCTGCGGAGTGCCCAGACGATCGTCGTGCAGGAAGTAGAGCGTTGAGCCGTTCACCACCGCCACGGGACGGCCATTGAGATAGACGTAGTCGGCCTGTGCCACTCCGGAAGCGTTGGTTTCTTCGAACAGTGCGCCGTCCTGGCCGTATTGATAGATCTCTCCGTAAGAACCAGAGACCGTCTTGATCAGGCGCTGTCCGAAGCCATTGTAGGTGTAGCTGGCGAATGCTCCGCTCCCGGCGTTCACCGCGGAAAGTTGAGCGTTCTGGTTGTAGCTGAGCGACGTAATGTATTGACTGCCGGGCGTCTGGATGCCCGGATTCAGGCTGGCCATTCTGCCGTCGGCGGTGTAGCCGATCGCCTGCGTCGCGACGCCCCCAACGCTGATCGTCGCGAGCTGATCGCTTCCGCTCCCAGAGCCATAGCTTGTGGTTGTCGCGCCGAGCGTCTGAGTCAATTGATTACCGTCCCCATCATAGGTGAAGCCGAGACTTCCGTAGCTGCCCGCCGCCTGGCCCAGTCGCTGCAGGCTGTCGTAGCTCAGGCTCTGGCTGTTGCCGGAGGTCAAGGCATCCGTGATCGTCTGCACATTGTTCGTTGGATAGTAGGCGTAACTCAAATTCTCGAAAACGCGCACAAGTCCACGCCGAACAGTGCCAAGACTCGTGACGTTGGTCAGCCGATAGTCCTGGTCAAACGCGCGTGTCTCCTGACCCGCGCTGCCGTACCGAAAGCCTGTGTCAGGGCCGAACGGCTCATAGGCGACGCTGGATGCAACAGGCGTGCTCGCGCCCCCGCTGGGCTGGGCTGAGACCGAAGTGACCCGGCCCATCGTGTCGTTGCTCCCCCGCTGCTTCAGCAGTGTTACTCTTCGGACGCTAGCTCGGACACGGAACTGAGCGCCCGCCACTAACAGCAAGGCCGGCACGGATGGCGGCCTGTGGCACATGCAGTTCAACTGTCCGATTCACGATGCCGCCGCCATAGTTTAGGTCTCAGCTTCCAGTAAAACAAAGCTGTCAAGCCCCAGATACCTAAGGCACAGGCGATCAAGTACACAAGGGAGTAAAGAACAGGACTCCCCCGCCAGAGGTTGATCAGAATCGCTCGATCTTGAATTATCACCGTACATATAGCAGGCAAGAACAGAAGAACTGCCAATGCCAGCACCAGTCGCGTTCTAAACTCGCTGTCTCTGCGATTCTGAGGAAGCATGGTATTGCCAAGCCCCAGAAACAGAAAAATAGCCAACATAATCAGAAAATCTCTTGCCTCCCCCGCCAATTCGCGAATTCCATCAGCATCGTGATACATCATTCCAATCTCTCCGCCTCATTCTTCGGTGAGCGATATCTAAACCCCATCTTGCGCGCAGCGCGGGCATGAGGCACTTTGGAGGGATGAGAAAACGTGGAGCGGATTTGTGGGCAAAATGGCGAGGTTTAGTTTCCGAGCAGTTGGCAAGCGG
>JBAUBR010000030.1:0-23473 GCA_049676965.1 Occallatibacter sp. | reverse complement strand
CTTTTTGGCGTCTTTTTCTGTCCTACCTGTCGGGCATATGGAACGGACATTTGGCTTCGCAAGGTCCGCAACCCCGCTTGGCTCAATTCCAAAATGTCTAAAACGAGTTTTTCAGGATCGACTAGATAATGTACGCTCCGGTGAGCACGGCGAGCCAGGCGAGCAGAACCATCGTGATGAGGTAGAACCCCAGGAATCGCTCACGGCGCTTTGCACTTTCAGGCGAGCAGGGCGACGCTGTGAAGAAATAAAGCTCCACCAGCGCACCCGAGCAGGCCAGCAAGTAGAGGGCTCCGAATCCCATGCCATGTATCAAGGTCCAAAGAGCGCGTGCCGTAATTTCCATTGCAGCGTCCTTCCCCACAGATTGGCCGTGTTAGCGCTGGCGTCCCGCGGGTCATTGATTGCCGTTTCCGGTCGTCTTTCCGGTCATGGGCCCTTGCAACCAATCGTTTCCTGCCGTGGTCTTCTGGTCGTCTTTTCCCCAAGTCCAATACATGCCCGCGTAGGCGTAATTCTCCGTCTGGCCGGCGATGGAATGGCCGTAGCAGAACAGGAACTGCTCGCCTTCGTGATGCTTGAAGTGGTAGTAACCGCCGACATCGATCATTGCCGAGCGCTGTGTCTGGGCCGCGGCAAAACCTTCGCGCCCATGTGCAAACAGTTCCGCGCCCAGTTCAAGCCTCTCGTTGAGTTCCCGCTTCACGAGCCATCCGCTATAAGGAAAGTCGCGATAGTTAGTTTGTGGAACCACCTGATAGCCGCCGCCTCCATCGAAGAGCCACTTACCCGAGTTCTTTTGCAACCAGAAGGGAAGTTTGTACCAAACCTTTCCCACTCCGAGTCCCTTGGTATAACTTCCGGTCGGCATTTCAAACATGGTGAAGGTGCCGATCTGCGGAATGTGCTTAGTCTCTTTAATGATGGCGAGTTTCACGCCTAACTCCATGTCGGTAAGACCGAATGCACCTGGCCCCGTTCCGCCGGGCAGGTAAATGGGGTTGTTCGATGGGAAAACGCCGCCCCAGGGAAGTATGGCGTGCAGTTGCACCCTGGGAATGGCGCCCCAGTTGAACTCGAATGCCGGGCCGGTGGAGTCGATTTCGGCCGGTGTGCCATCGACGCCGCCGAAGATATAGAACTCGTAGTGGTGCAGGTCGACGGGAACCGGATCGTCGGTTTGATACGGAGGCCCCTGCGACCAGAGTGTCGACGAAGCGAGCATGAGGAAGAGGAATAACGACAGCCTTGTACATTTGCCGCTCATCCTTCGCGCCCTCACTGCATTCCGGCAAATATCATCCCGTTCCCATCCGAGCCGATGTTCGTCTCGATCAGCTTATATCGAAATTCGATAACACGCAACCCGGGAACGGACGGGCAGCGTATATTGATCCTGTGTTGAAACAGCAGAGGGAACTCTTCTTCGGGCTGATACGGATTCACGTGCTGGTGCACGCTTTGCACGAGCCTATCTTCGGACTGGCCATGATGGAAGAGCTGGCTCATCACGGCTATCGCATCGGCCCGGGAACTCTCTACCCGCTGTTGCACGGCCTGGAGCGCGGCGGCCTGTTGAAGTCCGCCATGAAAACCGTTGGAGGACGCAAACGGCGGGTATACAGGATCACGTCCGCCGGCAAGAAGGCTTTAGACAAGGCCCGAACCAAGGTTGACGAATTGCACGACGAACTCCATGAAGATAGCCCGCGGAAGCTTTCGCGGCTGGACGACAACTCCGCAACGAACCAGCCCTAAACTGCCAAGTCATGTTTCACGAGAACGGCAGACGAGTTCGATGCAATTGAAGGCATAAGCCACTGGAAAAGGAGCGTTGCACTGAACGTTCCCGCCAATTGAGCTGCAATAAACTCCAATGAATCCACAGGCCGTATGCCGGAGAAAGTATTTGTCGCTGAGCGCGCCAGGGTCACGGCCGGATTGGCGAATGATGTGGATGCTGTGAACCAATACGCCGCCGTAATGTAAGCGCCTACTGCAAAGGGCACTGCGGCGGGCCGAGTCCGCGCGCATCCCAATATCACCGCCATCAATCCGAAGGTCGCGATGAACTCGCTGAACATCTGGGCAGAGCCGCTTCTCACGTGACTTGAAAATGAAAAGACAGATAAGCCGAACATGATATGGGCCGCAATCACGCCGGCAAGCGCCCCGGTCAACTGTGCGAGGATGTATGCGGGCGTTTCGCGCCAGGCGATTCCGCCCAGCCAAGCATCGGCCAGCGTAACCGCCGGGTTTAGATGTGCGCCGGAGATTGGCCCGAAGGCGAGAATGATTGCGATGAGGGCGGCGCCAGTCGCAAGACTATTGGCAAGCAGAGCGATGGCAACATTGCCCGAGGCGAGCCGTTCCCCCATAATTCCCGACCCGACCACGGCCGCGAGGAGCAACAGGGTTCCGATGAACTCCGCGACCACGCGACGCTCGAAGGAAGGTTTCATTGCCGGCCTATCCGATCGAGTTCTCTTTGTATGGTGAATTGTTCCAGTGTCGAGAGCGGCAATGAGAGGAAGAGGCCGATGCGCCGGTCCAGAATGGAAAATGCATCCCTGTAGGCACGCTCGATTTCTTCGGGTGAACCCTCGACCGCAGCCGGATCGGGAACACCCCAATGAGCGGTCATCGGTTGTCCCGGCCAGAACGGGCAGGCCTCCCTCGCCGCGTTGTCGCAGACGGTGAAGACGAAATCCATCTTCGGCGCATCCGGTCCCGAAAACTCACCCCAGGACTTGCTTCGCAGTCCCTCGGTCGACAGGCCCGCGAGTTCAAGTTGCCTAAGCGCCTCCGGCCGCACTGTTCCTGATGGGTGGCTCCCGGCGCTGAAGGCCGCGAAGGTGCCCTTGCCCTTACTGTTCAGAATCGCTTCCGCCAGGATGGAGCGGGCCGAATTCCCGGTGCAGAGAAACAAAACGTTATAGCGGGCCAAATCGAGCGTCCTTCCGAGAAAGGGTCGTTGATAGGTCAGATGTGTTCGCGCAATTCATCACAAACAGCATGTTGGACTGCAGCAGGATTTAGAAGCCTTGGCCGCCGGCTTGATGGCGTAGACTTTCACGCTGGCCGCGGCGGCGTTGACGTCGAATTGCGAGAGAAGAGTCTTCAGTTCGTCGTGCAGAGAGGTTGAATTGGCTGATGCGGGGGTGCAGCAGGTCTCCTCAACGACCTGAAATGGATTTGAGGCGTCCATCTTCGGAGAACAACAACCGGCCTGATTCTCCACTCTGGCGTACGCGTTCAGATCTGCGCCGCTATCCACGATTTCGACGTGCTCGAAGCCTGCGGCAAGCAGTCCGGCGCGGTAGTCGTCGATCGGGATGGCTCCGGCAATGCAGCCGACGTAGGCAGCGACACTCTGCGCGACTGCCTCGGGAAGTTCGTGCTTCAGCGCGATGTCGCTCACGGCTACGCGGCCGCCGGGCTTGAGAACGCGGGCGATCTCGCGGAAGACCGCCGGCTTATCCGGCGCCAGGTTGATGACGCAGTTCGAGATGACGCAGTCGACCGAAGCATCCGGCAAGGGAATCCGGTCGATGGTGGACAGGTAGAACTCTACGTTGGAGTAGCCGCCAGCTTTGGCGTTGGCGCGCGCGCGCTCGATCATGGCCGGGGTCATATCGACGCCGATGGCACGGCCTTCCGGACCAACCATCTTGGACGCGAGAAAGACATCGAGACCTCCACCGCAGCCGAGATCGACCACAACTTCCCCGGTCCTGAGATGAGCGGTTGCCGTCGGATTGCCACACGACAAACCCATGTTGGCCGCTGCCGGAATCGAGGTAAGCTCTTCGGCGGTGTAGCCGAAGGCCTCAGCCACGGCCGTCACCCCTGCATCGCCGCTCGACAGCGAACTCTCCGCTACCGCACCGTATTTGGATTTCACCGATTCCAGAATCTGTTCTGCCATGGCACACCTCGAAAAACATATTCGCAAAGGCAACTATATTCCTTGTCAACACATTCGTCAAGGCGTATAAGTAATTGCATGGCGATGAAATCGTCCCGGTTCGATATGGAGCGTTTCTTTCAGGCCCTGGGCGACAATACGCGCCTCCGCCTGCTGAACCTGATGGGAGAGCGGGAGATCTGCGTCTGCTACTTGGTCGAGATCCTGGGGCAGGGGCAGCCCAAAATATCCCGGCACCTGGCCTATCTTCGCCGCGCCGGGATCGTGAATGCCAGGCGAGACGGCAAGTGGATGCACTATCGCATTACGATGCCGCCGAATAGCGGCGCCACTCAGGTTCTGCGCCAGACGCTCGCGTGGCTGAAAGAAGATCGTGCAATGCAGGCGGACCGGGCGCGCCTCACCAGGGCCTGTTGCGCTCCAGCGAAATTCACCGCTCTGGAGCGCGCACCGATGCCGGTTCCTATCAATCGCCCGGTGGCATTCGAGGCGAGATAACATGACCCGCAAACCTGCCGCGGCCTGAGCGTGCAGCGACAGATTGCTGCGAATCCCGATGGCGCTCCGGAATCGCCGCTGGATTCATCGGCAGCGCAGGATGCAGTGGATACAACTGCCGCGATGGCTCCGGGGGAGCAGCGTGATTTACCGGAGCCGGCGCGGCGCTGCCGGCGGTCTTCGCAGCCGTCTTGTTGGCTCGGGCTGGCGAGAGTGCGGGTGCTGGCGCCGCCATTGCAGAAATTCCTCAATCAGGTGCTCAATCAAGTGAATGACACCGGGGACAATTTTGTTTGCTCGGCAATTGTTCTCGTTCAGTCGGCGAATGTGGATGGCAGCTTCGGCGAAAGTACATCGTCAAAGAAGCTCGGCGCGTTGTCCGCCTGCGCAAGACGCGCAATCGCCCGCTCGTCGCGCTCGACGGAGCCGGTAATCTCACCTACTTTCTTGCTGCGAACCAGCGACACCAGCACCTTTGCCTCCTCATGCGGGCCAGCGGCAATCTGCGCGGTCTGCGCAGCTGTTGCACTCGCCTCCAGGGCATTGGCGTCGGCTTCCTTGAACGTCGAATCATCGGTGGCATCCATACCCGCAGCCAGTTTGCGCGTCACGCTCTCCGATTGCGCAACGTCGATCAGTGTCACCGGGTTGCTGGATGGACTGCCCGCCGCTGCCGAGATGCCAGGCCGCTTGTGGATGGTCATATTCTCGACCTTCGACCAGAAAGGCAGCGAGTCGGAGAAGTGCGTTCCCCCCGCAACCCCGAACTCCGGTCCGAGATCGAGCGTATTCCACTCGCCGGGGTTCTTGAACTCGCGCACAAACAGCGTGTGCAGGTTCAGCCCCGCTGTCCACGCACTCTTGTAAGTCCTCCAAGCCTCTTCCATCGCTGTCTGCTTCGGTGTGAGCGGCGGAGCGCTGACTCCGCCTACGGTTGTTCCGGCGGGAATGAACGTCTCTCCGGGGAAGCCATTCGCATCCGCCGAATCCAGAACTCTGAAGGCAATCACCTCGTAGTCCGCGGCATTGTTCAGCTTGTCGGCCGCCGACATATTCTTGAAAGTGGGACTGCCGGGATAGTCCGGATCCCGGACGGCCGCGTTGCCCGCGTGGGTGCTTTCGTGCACCATCGTCGCGATATGTTCGTTGGTCGATGGAACATCGATCACCTCCGGCGCCAGTGCAATCTGTTCTGAGTTTGTCAGCCCGCCCAGCTCGACTTCCTTGTTGTATCCCGAGCGGTCGGTGACGATCTTTCCCGCTGCATGCAGCCTGTGCATCGCCAGCTTTGCATTGTGAAAGCGCGCTTTCGCGGTGGCCACATGCGCGGCGCCAAATATGGCCTTGAGGTCCGAGTTCTTGCTTCCCGACGCAACCTTGTTGAAGACTGTATCGGCTCCCGTCACCAGGGTGCTGATGTTGGCCGCATCCGGCGTTGCAGGCCGTGGACCGGTATCGATCAGCTTCGGATCGCCCAGCTTGTCGCCGGGGACCGCGACCTGAATCTCCTTCGCAAAAGCCTCTACCTGTTTTGGATCTCCCGCCTGCAGGGCCGCGAAGATCTGATCGTCCGGCGGCATTTTGAAAGCCAGAGGAGTGTTAACCGTGTGGGTCGAGTTCTTATCCCAGGCGGGGTCGGCTTGGGCTTTGAGTTTGATCTGCTGGAGTTCGGCGCCGGCGCTGGTCAGCAATTTCGCGGTGGCAACACTGTTGCCGCGCAGGTCGTCGGAGCCGGTCGCAATCTCGAAAGTGATCTGGTTGAAAGTGCCCACCGGTCCGCCCGGAGTTGTAGGTGTAAGCGCGACAGAAGGAGCAGCGTGCGTCAGGCGCACCATCGGAGTGCCCACGGCACGCAGCAGCTCCGCCGCGCCGGCGCCGCTATTGGACAGCCGCACGACCACCCACTGCACATTCCAGTCGTCACTGCCCTGCAGAAACCCAGGATGCGATTCCAAAGTCAGAATCACCTTACTGATCAACGTAATCGCCGCCTGGGTCTGCATCGACAGCTTTTGCGCCGGCGGCAACTCATTCCACGCATTGCGAATCAGCCGCACAAGTCCCGCCTTGTGCGCCGCCGGGTCGGTCGCGCCTGAGCGGACCAGGTCGTCTGCATCCGAGCTTTCGGGAATCCTGCGCCGCCTGAGTGTTGCGCTCTCGGTGGAACCGGCTTCCATGCTGCTTTGCTGTACGGTATGCGCCAGCTCGTGGGCCAGCAGATTCCTGCCGCTTTCGCTGGATGGATTGTAAGAGCCGGCCCCAAATGCAATGTGCTGCCCAACAGTATAAGCAAGCGCGCCGACCGATCGCGCCGACTCCGCCGATGCCGCATCCGTATGCAGCCGAACCTGGCTGAAATCCCGCCCGAAGCGCGGTTCCATAAAAGCCCGCGTCTCCGCATCGAGCGGTTGTCCGGACGAACCGAGAACGCGATGAACGGCGGGCGGAGCCGAGGCAACGGAATGAGCCGCGCTGCCCAGGGTTGCCCGGCGCAGCCGTGGCAGGCTCTCACGCATTCCCGCTTTGCCAGCCGCGCCCAGGCTCATGACCTGCGCCGCGGTCCTGTCTGCTTCTCCTTCCAGCGGGTCGTCCGATGAGCCGATCGCGAGTTTGCATTGCAGAAACAGTGGACGCTCCTCCGGATAGCTTTGCCGCGACGCACAGCGATCTCCGTACCCCGCATCCACTGGAATGGAGGATGGACTCACCGGCAGCACCGGATGCAGCGGAGACAACTGCCTTGATGGCTCCGCAGGCGCAGCGTGATTTGCCGCAGGCCTGACGGCGGTGTCAGTAGCCCGCCTGTTGGCTCGGGTTGGCAAGAGTGCGGGTGCTGGCGCCGCCATTGAAGACATTCCTCAATCGGATGAATGAAGCCGACAACTCTAGAAGAGCACCGTTAATGTTGCTCCCGCGCCTCCGCCGGTTTTGGTGGCTGTCGGGCCCGAGCCGCTGCCAATGTTGAGGAGAATCGTCGCATCGAGCTGGTATGAAGGACCGCTTCCCGCCGGCTTGCTTGCCAGGCCGGCCGCGATCTTGCGCGCGACATCGGGAGCAATCTGCGTGGAAAAAATTCCCCAGAGGGCGCCCACCAGTTTCCCGGGATCGACCGCATACGCCGAGGGAGGCTGGCCGGTCAGCACGAAATTCATAACCTGGGCTTTCATCAGCGACTCCTGCAGCGCGGTGGGAGGATCGCCGGGCTTGGTATCTTTTGACAGATCGGGAAAGCCAAAGCGCGCCCCGATGCTCAAGGATCCAAAGTCGTGAAGGGAGACGCGGTCTGGCGCTTTTGGCGCAGCCGCGGGCGTCGCCGCTCCTGCACCCCCGCCTGCTGGCGCCGGCAGTGGGCTGAGCGGACTGGCCGGAGCCAGCGGCGACGGTGTGAATGGCGTGTACTGCGCCGCCGGCGGCAGAATTGAAGGGCTGGTTGGTGAATACTGCGATGGCGGTTGGAAGAGCGATGCGCCGGGATGGCCGAGAGCGTAGTTGCCAGGCGAGAAGATCGGCGGCTGTTGCGTAGGAGCAAGCAATGAGGGCGGTATTAACTGCAGGTGCTGCAGCAATGGCAGGGGTACAGGGACGGTGACCTGCTCGGTTTTTGGGGTTTTGGTTTCAGTATCGGCGGCCGTGCCCTGGGGAGCTGTTTTGTTTGGAATCGGATCCCGATAAACTCCAGGCGTGGCGCTCGACAGGCGCTTTCCGGCGCTGCCGCCGGATTGCTGAACCGTGTGGCTCAACTCATGGGCCAGCAAACGCCGTCCTTCTCCCGATTGCGGATTGTACTGCCCGGCGCCGAAGAAAATGTCCTTCCCAACGGTGTATGCATGAGCATTCACCGATCGCGCCGCGGCGGCTGAATCGGCTCCGGTGTGCACGCGCACTCCAGCCAGATCGGCGCCGAAGCGCGGCTCCATGTAGGCTCGCGTTGCCGAGTCCAACGGCTTGCCGGGGGAGCCAAGGGCGTCCTGCACGGAGGCCGGCGCCTCGGCTGGCGGCCCGCTTTGCTCGCTGATTCCACCCCCATCTCCTGCCGCTCTACGGTGCAGCGCCGGAGCCGCAGCCTGTGCGCCGATTCCCATTCCCATACCCGGACCACTGCCCAATACCTGCGCTGTCATTCGATCCGCCTCGGCTTCCAGCGGGTCGTTAACCGAGCCAATCGCAAGCTTGGGCTGCAGAGGAAGCTGCGAGAATGGCAGAGCTTCATGCGCGCCCTCCCCGGCATGGGTGGCAATCGCGGCCGGCTGGGCGGGCAGTACAGGTGAGAGTTGATGCCGCGCCTGTGCGGGAGATGCAGAGGCGAGGACAGGGGGCGGCGCAGCGGTGCGCGCCGGAGCCTTTGCCGAGCGACGAAATGCGGGAGCGTGAAGGCTTGGCATATCAGGCCTCCAAACCGCCCGGGTGCGCAGCCACGCGAGTGCAGTGGCGGAGAAAGGCCGGATCGATCTCGGCCACGCGGCGCTCGAGGCGGGTAATGACTTCGGGATGAGACTTGGTGTCGCCTAGCAGGTGAGTGAATCCAGCCTGCGCCGCAGCCTGCGGATTGAAGGCCGCATCGAGGGTAGGAAACAGGTAGCGGATGGTGATGCCGCGGAACGGAGACTGGGGATGGTGACGGTGATAGTCCACGCAAGCCGCAAGCCAGAACTGCTCCATCAGCTGGTTGAATCCGTCCTTATGAGGCAGCTCGGACCATGGCGCGGCATGAGCCGGATCGGTGATCATGCCGATGGCGGTATCGGCGTAATGGCGAAGGAAATCGAAGCGATTGCCTCCCACGATTCCGCAGCTTTCCTCGCGAAACGAATTCGTCTCCAGGGAGCAAGCCCACTCCCATTCGGCGGGCAGGCTGAGCCCATGACGCCGAAACAGCGCCTCGATCTGCCGGGGCTCGCGGCGCCCATCGCCGAAGACGAAGCGCTCCGGGCATTGCGCAAAGACAGGCGCCGACGCGAGCGCCTGCGGCAGCGGCCTCCAAAGAAAAACGTCGGTGTCGAGATGGACGAAAGGGCGGTCCTGCAGGCTGTAGGCCATCAGCTTGCCGAGCGCCCACCAGCCCGGATCTACGTCGCGAAGGCGGTCGAGCTCGGTGGAAACCTCGGTGAATTCGAGGCCCAGCCGGTCTACCAGCAGTGCCTTGCCCTCGGAATCGGTGACCAGCATCGTCTCGGGGAAGTGCTCGCGGGCCAGCCGAAGAGAGAGGCCCCAGGCCAGCAGGTGATGCTTCGGCTCGCGCCAGACGCGGCCTTTGTGCCCCTCATACGGCTTGCTCCAAAACGACCAGACGGCCCTCATGCTATTTCCTCGCTCATTTGAGACCCGCCGGCAGGGTCGGCTTGATCGGCGAAGTTGCTGAAAAGCGGATGCCGGTGAACGTGGGCTCGCTGCCGGTGATGATCAGGGTTGGTTGCGTTCCTCCAAAGGGCAGGGCGTAAAACAGACCGGCAACCGATACATTCAGTCCCACCGTGTCCACAACGGCGCCGCCTGTAGCGGCGAGACCCGGGTTGGCCAAGATATTGATCGGCACGGTCACCGTGAGCTGCCCCGGAGTCACAGCCGCCGATCCCGCGATCGTCACGATGCTTCCCACAGCGGTGGTCGTGCCGATATTGACTAGCGACGGGGAAAGGGTTGTCGCCGCCACCGGAGGATAAGTAAAGGTGATCACTGCATTGACCGCGGTGACAGGGACTGCGGGGTTGCTTCCCGTAACCTCGAAGCTGAGGCTGCCCCTCTCGCCGACGATGAACTCACTCTCGAGTACGGTCACGTTATTGCTCCCCACCACGCTTGTCCCGTTCATCAGTTGAATCACGGCGTTGGCAATCACGAGCGACGGCGCAAGATAGAACCAGCTTTCATAGTCATAGGCTTTGAGCGAGTTCCCGCTGGGCAAAGCCAGGCTCACGCATGCGCTTCCATCGGCGGTGCGCGCCCCGGTCTGTCCAAAGCTCGAGCCGTCGAGGTACATCGTTCCGTTGGGGCCGGTTCCATAAACGCCTTCCCCCGGAAGCCGTATGCGCACACGCGCAAACCCCAGCGGAGCTGTCGATTTGAGCACGGTATTAAGGGTGAAGTAGAGATAGTAGGACTCATAAATTCCCAAGCCGGTTCCTGTCGCTTCCGGCGTAATCCAGTTCACCTGGTTGCCGGATATGCCGATGCCCAGCGGCGGATCGAGCGTCGTGACCGTGCGAATGAGGACGTCGGTGCCCGGAGGATAACTTCCGGCTGCGGGCAGTCCCTGAGTTCCCTCAAGCGGCACCAGGGGATCGGTTGCGAAAGGCGCCTCCAAAATGACCTGGAAATTGCCGCCGCCCCAGGGGCAGTTCGGCGGATTGTCGAAAACCACAAAGAGCCCCTGCTGCAGCAACGCGTCCACGGTCATCACGTCGTCGTTCAACCAACTGACACTCTGGACGTGGAGGGCCGCCGGAGCCTGTTCCAGTTCAACCGCCGTCAGAGGCGGGAACTGCAGCCGGCAGTCGTCCACGATGTACTGGCTGGTGTTCGAGCCGTTGGTGGCGGGCGCCGTGTTCAGGTGGATGCAGGCCAGCGGCGCGGAGTAGACCGCAGTGAATTTGGCCGGCTGGAAGAAGTTCGAGGCGCCGGAGGCAGGCCAGTCGATACTGCCGTTGGCGGTGCGGGCCGGGATCGTCCAGTAGTCGCCGGTCTGGTACTGGCCCTCGGTGAAGGTGACTTCGATTCCGTTTTCGAGTTGAGTCGCAGTGGACGAGAGAGCCACGCCCTGCGCCGTGGCGCCGGCGCCGGACTGGTCCCACCGCCGCATGCGAGCGTTCAGCGCAATATTGATCCCGGTGACCGGGGTGTTCAGTGTGACCTGCAGGGGGCCGGGACCGAGGGATTGAATCTGGTAGAGCTGGCCGGACTGATTGGGTGGCTGGCCGAAGAGATAAGAATCGTCGCTGAGCTCCACCCACTGTCCCGCCTGAAAGCCCAGGTTGGCATCCGGCCCCAGGCTGGAGGCGGTAACCACCGGGCCGCTGAGGGCCGTAATCTGCGCGACCACCGACCCGTTTTCACGCGACCACTTGAACGTGGCGGTTTCCAGCGTGCCCATGGTGTGAATCTCGACACGGTAAAGCTGATTTTCAAGGCTCTGATAGCCGGCCGAGACGATCGGCTGGCAGCCGCATTCATTGTTGCCCTGTCCGGTGTCGGCGCTCATGGTGCCGGTGCGTGGCAACGGGGACGCACCATAGAGCGACTGGCAGCACGAAGTGAGCTGACTGATCGGGCTTGTGGAGGAGACGGAGGTGGATGCGACGTCAGCCTTCTGAACCTGAATGGCTGGGCTTGCCGATACGACGGCTGCCTTTTCGACCAGCGCCGTCCCGCCGGCCTTCACGACGGTACCCGAGACGGAAGTCACGACGGGCGGTCCCAGTTTCGGCGGGGCGGGGAGTAGCACCGGGGAACTGAGCGATCCAACCACGCGCCAGACGGTCTGCAGCCGAACCGTGGTGTCGGCCTGGCCGAGAGCCGGCTCAACCAGGTCCGGGTCATCGAGCCAGGTTACGAGCCGCTCCCATACCTCAAGCGATAGATGCGCGGTAACCTCGCCGCTGCCGTCAAGAACCGCATTCAGCAGCGCCTGCGAACTGTAGGTGGGCTGAATGAGATACGGCTGGCTGTCGTACTGCATCTGCGACCATGCCTCAACCTGCAGGCCCTCAACGTAATACCGGCCGGGCCCGATCAGAATTTCGCTGGCCGGCACCGTGATCTCAAAACCGGCGTCGCCCACGGGACCGCCATAGGGGCCGATTACGTCGACATTGGTGGTGTCGCGCAGATGAGCGTCGATCGCGCTTCGCTCGTTGTCGTCCGCATCCAGCTCCACGCGGCCCTGCTGATCGAGCACCGCGGAGTAATGCTTCGCCGGGTTAAATCGAATTCTGCTGAAATCGCCTCTCATATTGCCCTGCCTGTCTTCCAGGTTGGAACTTCGTTGCCGCTTCCGTGACCCGAAAACAGGTCAATCGATCTGCAAGCGTTTACCTCTTCTACAGCAATGCGACGCCGATGCCGGCCGGTGCTTCGTCCACCGCTTCGCCGGTGCACCGCCGCTTCCGGTAGGCATAACCGTATCCGCCCATCTCCGGCATTGGTTCGCCGCACGGTTGCGATGGAATAAGAAACACTCCGCGCTCCAGATTGGCCGGAAGGTATTCGGCGGACCGGATCTGGATATTTGCAACTGCCTCCGTCTCCTGAATCTGGTAATAGACGCCCATCTGCGAGCCATTGTCCGCGCCATTCCAAATCGCCATCGGCACATCGCCGCTCAACAGGCAATAACCCGGTTGGCCGAAGCGCAAGGTAACGAATTTGGGCTCGAGCCCCGGCTGGCTGGCCGCGTTCGGGGGCAGACACTCGTATTGCCTGGGAGTGATGGAGCTGGCCGGCAGCCAGCAGAAGCGCACGCAGCCAACTTGGACGCGCTGTGCCCACACCGGCGCCTGCCAGGGATCGCGCCTGCCGAGCTTGGCCCAGAAAATGGTGTTGGAAGCCAGACGGATGGCCTGCGCCCACACCCGTCCGATGACCGTCGATTCCTCAATGTGCAATGTGGCGCCGGGAGTGGCCAGATCGGCTCCGGCGATGGCCGGACAATAGGGCGAACCCGCATCCACGATGCTCGCGCAGATGCGCGTGGTGCAGGTTGAAGGCAGTGCAATCGGCCCGGTGACGACGCGAGTCAGACAAAGCGTGATGGCGGAAGCCGAGCCCGTTACGCTTGGTTCGCCGGGCTGGGCTGGGTCGCCGGTGGGCTTGAGCGAGATGCCCGGCGCCAGCGTGGAATCGCTGACCTGCACGCAGGCCTCGTCGCCGGTGAGAAGCAGTTGCCCGCTCAACCGGATGCCGCTGATCAGCACGCTGCCGACGGGCAGCGCAATTCCGTCGGGACCGAGCGGCACGGTCGGCGCCACGATTTCAATGTTGCCGCGCAATGTGACGCAAGAGGTGTTCCATTCCAGCGCGCCGTCCGCCGATACATCCGCAGCGGCGATGAGCAACTGGCTCTCGGCTGGAATCTGGATTGCATTGGCCCCGGTCAGATCGATCTCGTACACCTCGAATTCAGGCAGCACGATGGTTCCCGCCGAGTCCGGCGGCAGCTTGTTCCACGCCGCTACCGCCGACTCCAGCGTTGGATAGGCCGCGGAGCCGACGACGGCTGAAAACAGCGCGCTGCTGTTGGCGAACACTATCCCCGCCTGCGTTCCCGGTTGCGTGATGTAATCCGTGCGGTCGTACGGCCCGCCGGCCATCTCCGCGGGCGCTCCGTAGTTGTAGTTGACGCGCAGGTCGGTAGGCAGCTTCAGATCGGACGCGTACTGAATGCGCCCCAGCTCCGGATCGATGGCGATCATGCCTTTGGCCACGGTGCATATCGCTCCATCGGGAAGCTCTGCCAGGTTGGCGCCGACGATCTGGCTGACCGGGACCGCGTTGCCGTCGGCAATCAGCTCCATGCTGCCGGGATAAAAATTGCCAGGCTGCTCGCCAAAGCGACGCAAACTGATTGGCTCCGGCACATCTTCTTCCTGAACCAGCCACGCGAATGCCTGCGGCTCGTCGGGTTCGGTCTGGAAGAGCGGAGCCGGGTTGCCGAGCGAATTGAAGAAATAGCCGCCACCACTCAGCGGGTAGGCCGGCGCGTTGGCGACCGGCAAGCTCTGCCAGCGCCACATCCACACCGCAACTTCGGGAATATTGAAGCGGCCGGGCCCGTGCAGCGCAATATCCAGCGGCGCCGCATCCGGTGACTGCACCACCCGGCTGCGCGGAGTAATATTGCGCACGTCCAGGGTGCGATTGAGGCGCGTGAACGGCCCGTTCTGGTCTTCCCAATCGCGGCCGCGCCGCAGGTTTGCGGTGGCGTTGTGCCTGGGGCGCACATCGCGAAGGCTGAGAGTGGTTATCAGGCGGCGAAACTCCTCAACCGCCATGGTGCTGCGGCTGGAGACATCGCTCGTGATCTGCTCGATCGCCACCAGCGTGCCTTTGCGCCGCCGGTAGCCGATGGTGTTGGCCACTTCAGCCCGGCTGTCCGGGCTGGCCAGGGCGGCGGTGTAGACCGTCTCATAGCCGAGAAGCTGGCCGATGTAGGGAATCACCCACGGTGCGCAGGTCTCGATGAACTGATCGTTGTAGAGCTGCCAGACGTTCTCCTTGACGATGCCGTACTGACTCTCCAGCACAGCGAAGAGCGCTTCGAGCGGGCCGCCCTGCAAGGCGTCGCGGGTGCGGAAGACCGCGGGCAGAAGGGAGTAGATTGGCGAGGGCGTTGCGCTCATAACCACACTCCCACATTGCCCTGAGAGGCCGGATCGAGCAGCAGGATCTGGGCTCCCGTGGGCTGGTTAGTGCCGGAGTTGTTGCCGGTGATGGGACCGCTTGCGGGGAGCGGGCTGACAACGCCTGCCCCCGCCCCGTTCAGGTTCAGCGCGGTAAGGTTGACGGCGATGACGCCGGGGATCTGTTGCGCAATCTGTATAACCTGGCTGGCCGCAATGCTCTGCCCCGGCGCAAGCTGGCCAAAGGCGAAAGCCGCGGAAAGGCTCTGCCACACCTGCGGAATCACAGCAGCCGGATCGTATGTGGGCGAGTTAACCAGGACCTGCATGCCGATTTCAAAGAGCGCCGGCTCATAAGAGACCGGCAGCACCGGCACATTGGGCAGGCCGTAAGTCTGGTAGGCCTTCATCAGGTTCACCACAACCTCGTCGCTGGCATCGAGCTGTGTTCCGCCCTCGCCTGCCAGTGTGAGGAAGATGCCGCGGGTATTGCCGAACCACATCCATGTGGCCAGCGCCATCGAGATGCCGGCAAAGCCCAGCGCGAAGTTCTGGTAGTCCTCGAGCGAAACCACGCGGCCCAGGGTCAGCGTGGGCAGAGGAGCGGACTGCTGCGCATCGGCGGGAGTCGCGGGATCGGCGCCGCCGGTGGCCGCGCCGGGATTGGTTACGGTTTGCAGTCCCTGCGGACGATCGAGCGGCTGCGTCAGTTGCCCCGCGGCCACCATGCCCGCAATGCCGATACCCTTGCGATAGAGCGCCTGAATATTGGAGACTCCGGTGGGCGTGCGCGAGCCTTCCATGCCGTTGCCGAAGAGCACCGACGGCCCGCCCGTCGAATTGGGCAGCGTCATATAGGCCCGGTCGCTGGGCGCGGAGGAGAGGAAGTTCGGAACCTCGTTCCAGAGCAGGTTGTTCACGCGCACTTGCAGCGTGGACTGCACGCCGCCGGGCGTGGAGGCCGAGGTGTAGGTGAGCGGCGACTGCTTGAGCTGGAACTCGAGAGCTGAATTGGTGGCGTCGCCCGATCCCAGAATCTCCATCATCGTCTCGCCGTGCGTGGCTTCAACGGCATTGGCGTTCACGTTGAGGGTTGGTGTGTCGTAGATGCGTTGCAGCGGTGCGGCCAGCACCAGCGAGGTGGTGGCAGCTATGGATGTAGTAGAGGTGGCTCCATTGACTGTTGCGCTCGAGACCAGCGCCGCCTCGCCGGCTACAGGATCGCCCGTGGCCGAGGGCTGTAACAGGATCGAACCACTGGGCACAGACAGCGTTCCCGCCTGTCCCGTCACTGTCAGCACGGTCCACAACAGATTGCCGCCGATGCTGGGGTCGGCGGTGGGCGGAAAGGCATCCACCAGAAAGGGCTGATTGATGCCGGCCGCCAGCGCGCCCGTACCGCCTGCCGGTGTGAAGCCTCCATTCGTCCCGTTGAGAGCGGTGGTGGAAACAATCCGCACCCGTTTGCCGCTGACGCCGATCGGCGCGTTGTCCGCGAAGGCTTGCAGGCCGGACAATGTGATCGATCCGCCGTAGGTGGGGATAATCATTGCCGTCTGTAGCTGATAGGGATAAGCACTGCTCAAGGTCAAAGCGGTAAGGGGCAGATTGGCGAAGGTAAGCAACTGGCTCCCCACGTAGGCCGTCGTCGATCGCGTCTCCTGTACGAATTCCCAGAGGAGCTCGTTCAGACTGAGGTAGGGGTCACCAGCCAGAATTGAGCCGCTGGCAATTACCAGTTGTGTGGTCTTGGCGGAGAGCGCATAAAGCGCGGGATTGGACTCCGACGCGCTCTGAATCTGGAAGAACGAAGTGTAGAGCAAGCCCGCGGTGGGTTGTGGCCCGGTCAGCACCATCCATTCCGATTGATTCGCAGGCGCGGTGGCGCTGGAAGCAGCGGGGTTAAGGCCGGGGTATGAGTTATCCAGATTGATCGTGTTGCTATTGTCCGTGTACTGCCAGCACCAATCGGAGCCTGAGCCGTGGCCTGGAATTGTGCTAAGTGTGGTTTGCGTGAACAGGCCCGGCGACGGGGCGTTTGCGCCGTATAACGCCGCCTTGGTGCGAAAGACGTAGAGGCAGACTGCCGGGCTCAGGCCCGTCAGCGCGGAGGGCAGGGGCTGATCCCAGGCGACGAGCGTGTTTCCGCCGACCGGATCGACGGTCACGGAGGTTACATTGACGACCGCAGCCGGACCTGAGGGGGAAGGGAATCCGTTGGGAGCGCTGACGAAGAGCAGCACGTTGCCGGCCTGAATGTTGTTCGCGGTGCCCGCAATCCACGTGGAGACGTCCTCGCCATTCAGTTGCCAGGGTTCCGTGGTGGCTGCGGGAATCGCATTGCTGGCGATGGTGGCCGTCAGGGCCGCGGAGGTCTCGAAGACCTGCGGCGACTGGCCCGGACCGGGCACACTCTGTACGCGGGTTCCGGCGGGGATGGGAACAATGGCCGGCGAGCCCGGCGCGGTGGCCAGCGAAAAAGCCAGCACGGTGGAAGCGCTCACGCCGGGCGAGGGCTTGTAGCCGACCAGGTGCGCCAACTCGAAGACGCTGCGGCTTTCAATCGCCGTGCCCAGGTACGCTTCGTTGGCCAGCCGCTCGGTGTAGAAGGTGAGAATGTCGAGCACTTCTGACCAGGCGTCGATCAGGGCAATGGAAAAGTCGCCGCTGTCGCGGGTGCGCAGGCCGGCCAGCGCCGGGTAACTCGACGAGGAGAGCGCGGCCACCATCGACGCAAAAAAGGTCGGATAAGTTCCCACGCGATAAACGATCGCGGGCAGAGAGGCGCGATTCACCACCACCTGCGGCGTTTCCTGCGTCACGCCCGCGCAGCATCCGCAGAGTTGAGCCCCCGTGCTTTGGCATCCGCAGCTCATTTGCCACCATCCATCGTGAGTGTCAGCGTTCCGCGATCCGCATGGTTAGGATCGTTGTTGCAGCACGGAATCTCCGTCGCTCCCATCAACAACAGCGTGGGCGGCGCGGTTCCGGACGGCGAGGGCGCGCTCATGCGTTCAAAGGTCACAAGCGTCACCGCCGCCACCCCGGTAATCGCCTGCACCGCCGCGATAATGGGGCTGGCGAACACGGTCTGGCCAAACTGGAAGTTGGCCGCGTTGAGCAAGCCCGGTGTTCCCGTGCAGGTGTTGCCCGTGACCAGCGCCTGCCACACCGCCGCATAGACGTCGCCCTGGAAGAAGCTGGGCGCGACGCAAATCTGGAGGCCGATATTGAGGCCGACAAAGATGGCCTGCTCGACCACTATGTCCGTGCCCATCATGCGCAGCATGTTCAGATTGGTCGTCACCTCGGATTCGAGCGTGGTTGTCCACGTTCCCACCGGGTCGATGCTCACGAAGGCCGAGTACCACGACCCTGTCCAGCGTATGGTCCCCGTGGCTTGGCTGACGCCGCTGAGCGTCGCGGCCATGGCGCCGTAATCGGCCGCGGTAACACAGCGCATCTGGGTCTGGAAGGCGTAGGGCGCAACCTGGACGATGTGCTGCATCGTCTCCGGGTCCACGCCGCCGGCAGCGGCCAGCGGGTTGCGCACCCCGGTAATTCCCGACCCGGAGAACAAAACATGGGCCAGCGCCTCGCGTCCCACGTTGCCTGCTGTTCCGTTGCCGGTGCGATAGGTTGCGGTGAAGGCTACTCCGCTTGTGGGTGCCTCGCCGTAGGTTCCGTCGCCAAAGCGCAGATGCGCCGTTCCATCCCACTCGATCTCGGGAATGAATGCGTAATCCTCGTCGCTCTTGCTCAGTAAATCCTCGGTTACGACCCAGGCCTGGTGGTCATCGCTGGCAACCGATATTTGCGGCGTTGCCGTCGAGGTATCCGGCGCCAGAAAGCTTGAAGCGGACGGCAACTGCGACACCGGCACATTGGTGATGTAAGGGACCGCAAAGGTCAGCGGCTGATTGGCCAGCACGGGCTCGAAGTACGGACGCGGCACCAGCGCGCCTGGAATCGTTGAGCAGTTGCAACCCATTCCCGCAACCGGCGCGGTCGGCTTGGGCGGAACGACACCCAACGACTCGTTCAGCGTCGATGTGCCCTGATCCGCGGCCACCACATTGCCGCGCGCCACCGAGACCCCCGGCATTGGCAGCCCAGCGCTGGTCAGTGAAGAGATGCAGAGCGGAAAAGGCAATGCGTCCGCGCTGTTCCATTCGATATTGGTCAGCTGCGCGCCGGGATTCACCGGGTCGATGAGCGTCTGTCCGGAGTTGTTTTTCGTCGATGCGTAGGTAAGCCGCACCGCCCAGCGATGCGTGGGGTCGGCGTCGGCCGCGTTTCCGGTTAGCGGCCCGATGGCTTCTTCGAAGATCAGTACCTGGCCGGCGGCAACGGTCGGAAAGGCTCCGGCCAGCGTGGCCTGGGTCGCGCCCACCGGCAGGCAACACTGTCCGTCGCCCCAGGTGTAGAAATCCATCTGGTTCTGCTCTTTGTAAAGCGTTGCCGCCGCCATGGTCTCGAAGATCGGGCCGGGACTGGCCTCGAGCAGCGAAGCCGCGTAGCTGTCCGGGTTGACCGAGGGGGCAAGACCCGGGACCAGCGGATAGACCTGCGTCCCTGCCGGAACTGCTAAGCCAGTGACCGAGGTGGTGGTGAGGCAGACCCAGGCCCGCGCATTCGCGCCTTCGCCGATTTGATAATCCACCAGCCGCGCGTGGCGGCGCATGGAGATGCGGCTGCGCGCGGTGCCGATGTAGGCCTCGGTATTCACCGCGTCCTGAATGTAGCTCACGCGGTCGGCGGCGTAGGCCAGCGCCTCTACCAGCGTGATGCCGGGGTCCGCCTCGTGGGTCTCGGTCCAGCTGGGAACCAGCACGGCGATGCGGTCCAGCATTGCCTGGCGGAAGTTGTCGTAGTCGCGGGCGAGGTAATGAATGTCGGGAGGCGTGGCCAATGTGGACGGGCAGCATTGCTGCGTCTTGCAATCCACCGGAGTGGAGCAGCCGCCCTTGAAGGAAAAAGTCACGCTGTTCAACACCGGATCGACGCCCGGGGGAGGATCGGAGTTGCTGGGGCCCGCAACCAGCGTCAGCGTGTAGGGCGAAAAATCTCCCGTACCGCTGAGTTGCACCGTTACTGTGAGCGGGTCTGCGTTTGTGGCGGGCTGAACACCCGTCACCTGCAACACCGTGTCGCCGGTCAAAGAGATATTGTTCGCAGTAAGAGCCAGTCCGCGCGCGTCGTTGAGGAAAGTGAGCGCCAGCTGGCTGCCGCAGCCGGGAGGTCCCAGCACTTCCAGGTAGTCCAGGCCGTTCACCGTCTTCTTTTGCAGCACCAGGTTACGGCGTTGCTTGTCCTTGCAGAAGGCGATCATTGCGTCGGCCCTCCATAAAGAAACTGCTGCGACTGCTGCTGCTGGTTGGCCACCAGCGTGTAGACCACGGTGACCTGGAGGGTTTGATCTTCAGCCACCACGGCGACGGAGTTCACGCGAATCAAATCCGAAAGCCACTGCTGCAAACCAGCCTGTATGGCCTGCTGCTGCGCCGCGGCCAGCACATCGCTGTTGGGCGCAAAGATCAGTTGCGAGGTGCCGCTGCCAAAGGTGGGCAGGTTCACGCGCTCGCCCGGCGAGGTAAACAGGATCAACCCGATCATGTCGTTGACATGGTCGGCCACCGCATCCTGGGCGGTGCGGCCGGTGGCGTCGAACGAGAATGGGAAGGCAAGGTTCATGGTGTCCTCACATTGCCTGTACGCGGGTTTGCATACTGACCGGCATCAGCGTTGCCCCGCCCGGGGCGGTGATGGCCACGCCCGACTGCACTGTCAGCGGCTGTCCCATTGAAGTAACTCGCAACGTCCCCAGCATCCATTGCCCGGTGATGCACGGCGGTATCGGCGGAGGGACCAGAGGACAACCGGCTACCACCCACGGCGCGGCGATCGTCGCCGTGGGCATGCCCATCACCAGCACCCTGGGATTGGGCACCGGCGGCGTCGCCTGGCCGCCGTGCAAACACATCACCACCGCTCCCTGATGCAACAGGAATCCGGCCATCAAATCACCTCCAGCGCGCCTTCGTTGATGGTTACCGACGGCCCTTCCATCAGGATCGACGCGCCCTGCCCGTTGCTGATAATGATTCCCGTGTCGGAGATCGAAAGCATGGCTCCGGCAGTCGTCTTGAGCAGAAATCCGCCCGTCGGTCCCGGTGTGTCGCTGATCATCAGCGTGTTCTGCCCAACGGTTTGAATCACAATTCCCTGCAAGCCCGGAGGTGTGGCCAATGCCAGCGCCGGTGTCTCCGCCATGGTGCCGAAAAAGCAACCCGACCAGATGGGGTAATCGGGATCGCCCTGCTCATATTCCACCCAGACACCGGAACCAATCGCCGGCACGGCAAAGAACCCGTTTTGGATCCCCGCAAAAGGAAAGCAGGGCATCGCCCACGTAGAAGGAATTACATTGGAAACGTCGGGCACCATCACCATCAGCCGCCCAATGAACATAGGATCGACGTTATCAATCACCGTGCCGCGAAATTTGCCGTAGTGCTGCCCTTTCACTTGTGAACCCTCTCCGAAAATCGTTACTGCTTTTTCCAGCTACCGGTCTGTGCTCGACGAAAACGTTAAAACGGAAGCGACGGCACCACCGGCGTGCTCGTCACCAATGCATTGCGCTTCAACACAAAGCTCTCCTTGTACTCACCCGGCTTGATGCGATGGGTAGCCTGATCCACGTAGTGCATTCCATCGAAGGCAATACCGGCTCCGCGCACGCCCACCAGGCTGCGCGCGCGCAGCGGCGACCCATAGCGCATCACGTCCAGCGAGCCCTCGCCAATCACCGTGTCGCAGGTCTCCGTCACTTTCGCAAAGCCCTTCATGAGGGCGATCGCCGGATTCAGCTTCGCGGTCTCGGAGAGAAACTCGATCTTCTGCGGCGGCATAATCGCCGCACCCAGCGGAGGACTGAAGGGCGTAATCGGCGGAATCGGAATCGGTATCGGAACCTTGGTGATGGGATCTTGAATGAAGATGATCGGCAGCACCGCGTTCTGCGGTTCGTAGCGGAAGTTCAAGCTCTCCACGTTGGTCCATGTGTCCAGGTTCACGTTCAGCGCCGTCTGCGGCACCCCCAGCCGCATCTGCGGTCCCCAGTAGGCCTGGCTCTGGCCGGGGAAGGGTCCGGGCACCAGGTAGAAGACGTATCCCACCTCGTCCGCCAGATGCTTGAGGTACTTGAAGTCGGTCTTTTTCTGCGATGGCGTCAGCAGCAGCGGAATCGGAATGTCCGGCGCGGGCACGGGAATTACCTCCGGAACCACCCCGAAGACGGCGTACTTGGCGAGGATGGTGAGCGCGCGCAGATCGGAGGACATTCCCGGATAGGGCAAGCCGCTGAAGTCGATCAGGTCCATCATCGCGGTCAGGTCCTGGCCCGTAACCACCAGCTTCGACGAGCCGCTCATGGCATCGGGCTGAACCTCCGTATGGAGCACGACTCCATCCATCAGCACCTGCGGAATTCCCGGAAAAGTAACCAGTAGCACCACGCGAATGATGGGCAGAGGCGCGCCGCCGGCCAGCAGGAAGAAGGTTTCCAGGATGCCTTTGTCCGCCAGCGTAAACGTCAACTGAAAGCCGCTGCGTCCGGTCGCGCTCTCCGTTACTTCGACGGAGACCAGGGCGTCGGAAAGCGGCTTGGGCGCGGGGATGGGTTCCATCGGGCCGACCAGCAACGTCAGATAAAGCGGACTAACCATTGCGCGCTCCCGAGGGAATACCGCTGACCAGCGGGATCAGAATCACACGGCCCGGCTCGGCCGTCAGCTCATTCGCGTCCTCCGCGCCATTGGCGTCGGCGATCATCCAGAAGAGGATCGGATCTCCCAAAAAGCGCGCCGCCAGATTGTCGAGCCTGTCGCCGGCAACCACGCTGTAGTTCTGCGTCTGCGTGTAGACGCTCATTTGCGGAATGATGCGCCGGGAAAGATACGACACCACCGTTCCATTGGCCATCGTCATCTGCTCTACGCCGTTGCCATAGTAGCGGCTGCTGGGATTGGTGGGCGCACCCGTCCCTACCGCGGATTGAACCAGTGCGGCCAGTGCGTTATCCATCGCAATCCCCTTTCATCGAGCTCTCGTTTACTGTTGCGCCATCGACTCCTTGGCCATCTGGTAGGCCATGTACATGGCGCCGGCCGGAGTCAGGAAGCCCACATCGTTTACGTTCAACACCCGCATGGAAAGCGAAACCTTGGCGCGAATGGGATTCAGTTGCGGATCGAATGCGTCTTCGGTGATTTCGATTCCGGTCAGACGCACCGGCGTTACGCGATTCTTCCCCCAGGCAAAGAGCGTCAGATTCGACGACATGGGCAGAATCTCGATGGTTCCCACCAGCGAGAGAATCTCATTGGCAATCAACAACGCGCTGGCCGGATACACCAGCAGCTCAAGTACGGAGAGCTGCGGCGCAATGCCGAAGCTCATGGTCGTCGGATCCTGTGCGGCCAACTGATCCGTAGCGTCGATCTCCACATCGCAATGAATGGTCTCGATGGGCGGACCCTTCAGGCGCAGCACTTCGGTGCGATCCGGGAGATCGCCCACGCTCTGCGGTTGCAGGCTGCGCCGGATGTTTTCCGGGTTGTACTGCAGGTTGATGGTATTCAGCGGAATTCCGGTATTCGGTTCGAGGACCAGAATCGCGCCCTTTACCAGCAAGGGCGAGATGTTATACATG
>JBAUBR010000029.1:0-97810 GCA_049676965.1 Occallatibacter sp. | reverse complement strand
CGAGCCGCGCTCCGGAAAGAGTTCGTGGAGCTGCGAGCTGGGCTGGATGTCCGAAAAACATCCCCTCCTCGCGGCTGAGGAGAAGTGTTTTTACTTGACATCCCCTTTTATAGAACCCGACGGGCATCTGCCGCGTCCCTCGCACTGCTCGTTGCCGCCTAAGGATTCAATTTCAATCGCCCCCTTCGTACCTCAACGAATTGGCAAGTATAACCAAGTTTGGTAAGGTTGGTAGGGTCATTCTAAATCCACACCCGCTTTATCAGAATTGGGAGCACCGAAGTGGAAAAGCTGTCGGTTTACTTCCGGATTTCCGAAGCCGCTGAGTACTTGGGCGTTTCGCCAAATACTTTACGCAATTGGGTTAATTCTGGGAAGGTCGCAGCCATACGTCATCCCGTTAACGGCTACCGCCTATTCAGGAAGGAAGATCTCGATGCTTTGCTCAGGCGGGTTGCGCCGGCAAACAATGGCGTGGACGAACAATGAACCGGCTACAGGCAATCATTCCCGACAACACTGCAGAGTGTCCAAAACAGACACCGCCATCGATCAAGATTTTGCGAGGACCGAGCATGACCGACCAGAAACAACCGAGAACGCGAACGGGCCGGCTGTCTTCGGGATTGTACTCTTCAAAGATTATCAAAGCGGGAGCCTTGATTGGCGACACGAAGACACTGCTTTCACATTGGGATGTCAACGCGACACTCGATGATAATCTGCATCGAATCCAGCGCGCTAACTTTTTCGGAAAGGCTTCTCGGTCTCGCGTCGAGGACATCCTAGCTATCTTCCGACAGCGGTACCTGACCGACAAATCGGTAACTCAAGCACTTGTCACACTCGCCTTCGGGAAATTTCCGTCTCGGTCTCTCGATCGATTGCTGTATTTCCATTGTGCACGTGCAGACCAGTTGCTGCACGATGCCGTCACCGAAATCCTTGTTCCCATGAGAGAAAAGGGCCTATTGGATATCGGTATGCAAGACTTCCAGAGACCTCTTACCGAGTGGGTAGAGCAAGGGAAGACAGTCAGTCGTTGGTCTGAAATCACAATTGTCCGTGCTGCTCAAGAACTGTTAGCGACTCTTCGTGATTTCGGAGTGCTTGAGGGGGCTACCAAGAAGCGAATCGTTCCCGTCTTTTTACCCATTGAGTCTTTCTCGTACATCGTCTTCTACCTCAAGCAGCGTCAGCCTTCGGGCGCTAAGTTAATTGAGTTGCATGATTGGAAGCTATTCTTCCTGACGAGAGAAGGGGTGGAACGACTCCTATTTGAGGCTCACCAGCGCGAACTACTTGAATACCATGTTGCAGGCAGTGTTACCCGGTTGACGTTCCCCGTCAACACTCTAGAGGAGTATGCGAATGTCCTCGCTCAAAGATAGCATCGAGCCTCTGGAAAGCGACATGAAGGCTGTGCCGCCCAGGATCAGTGTCTACCATGATCTTCCTTTTGCGATCATGCGCTACGACCCAACCGATGAGTGGGAGCTCAGGCGGGAGATTAAGTTGTTAGCGACTCGCCTGGAAACCGCAGGTAAGGAAGTTCACATCATCCGTATGTCGGAGCTGCTTTGGTCGGCACTGAAGATGGTCAATCATCAGGACGATTGCGAAGGTCTCGAAGCGGTCATCGAACTGGAGCGAGAGCGCGGATACGTTGAAGCCCAGCAGCAGGTGACAACGTACTTATCGAGCAAAGTCTGGACTCCACTTTGGGATATTCTCGCCGATCGACTCTCGTCGATTCACCCGGAGAACTCTTTCGTTTTATTGACCCGAGTAGCAGCAATGGCACCTGGAATTTTCCATATGTCGATGCTGCTTGACAAAATGCAAGGGAGAACCAAAGTGCCTACGATCCTTTTCTATCCCGGTTCCATCGAAGGCACCACTGGATTGCGCTTTATGGATTTGAAGGACCGGGATGCACTAGGCAACTACCGCGTCAAAATCTATGGCTGAAGCAAGGATGACGAGATGAAGACAATTGGCGATCTGCTAACGCGTGATCTCAGTCGCAAAATCGAAGAGATCATTCAGGTTGATCAGGCGGACGAACAATCGGTTCATGATGAGATTACCGAGTATATCGCCACTGATAGTATCCGTGAACAGTACCGCGAGCTCCTAAAGGCAATTGCGGAGGCTCCCGGCGATCCTAATGAGAGCGTAGGTGTCTGGGTCTCTGGTTTCTTCGGCTCTGGAAAGAGTTCCTTCGCCAAGAATCTCGGCTACGCGTTGGAGAATCGCTCAGTTTTAGGGGACAAATTTGCAGAGCTATTTAAGAAGCAGTTGGGTGACAAACCGACAGGCGATCTAATCGACCTCATAAACGCTAAGACTCCAATTGGAGTGATCCTATTTGAAGTGGCCAAAGAAGCCGATACACGGAAGGTTACGCAACGAATTGCCGAATTGATGTATACCGTCCTCTTGAGAGAGCTTGGGTACTCGGAAGACTTTGACATCGCGGAGCTCGAAATCGAGCTTGAGGCCGAGGGCAAATTGCCCCAGTTCATTCAAACCTGTAAGGCCCTCCTGAATAGAGATTGGGAAGTCGTCCGGGCAGGCGCGCAAAAACTCTCACGTGCGAGCGCCATCCTGCATGCGATAGATCCAGAGTTATACGCGACGCCGGATTCCTGGTCGCACTCTCAACGCAATCGAGACGCGTCGATCTCTGTAGGGAAGGTGGTGAAACGCACATTCGAGCTGTGGGGGCGTCGGCGCCCAGGCAAGGCCCTGGTGTTCATTATTGACGAGGTAGGACAACACGTTGCTCGCAGTGGCGACAAAATCGAAGACTTGCGGGCAACCATTGAAGAATTTGGCAGGGTTGGTAAAAACCTACTTAAGGAGCACAAGATCATTGCGCCTTGCTGGATCGTGGTCACGTCTCAAGAGAAACTGGATGAAGTAGTTGCTGCTATTGATTCCAAGCGGGTCGAACTGGCAAAGTTGCAAGATCGCTTTCACTACCGTGTGGACCTGGCCCCATCGGACATCCGGGAGGTGGCCACGAAGCGAGTTCTCGCGAAGAAAGACGAAGCTGAGGCGCCACTTCGGAAACTGTTCTCTGGAAATCAAGGCCAATTGAATGCCGCGCTACGGCTTGAGCGGACGACGCGTCGTACCGACATCGACGAAGAGGATTTCATTCACTTTTACCCATACCCACCGCACTATATCGATCTTTGCATTGGAATAATGTCAGGAATTCGACTGCAACCTGGCGCGCCGAGACATTACGGTGGAAGCAACCGCACGATCATCAAGCAGGCTTACGAGATGCTGGTATCTGATCGTACGGCATTCGCAAAGAAGCCCATTGGTGCCCTGGTTACGCTCGACAAAGTTTTCGAATTGGTCGAGGGGAATCTATCGAACGAAAAACGCACCGATATTCATCAAATTTCCGAGCGATTCAAGAACGACCCGGTAGATCACGGTTGGACGTTGCGAGTGGCCAAGGCGATATGCCTTCTCGAATTCATCCGTGATCTACCGCGGACAGAGGCCAATCTCGCAGCAGTACTCGTTGACGAAGTGGGAATGGCGATGCCATTAGCAGAAGTTCAGAATGCAGTGAAGCGATTGAATGATGCACAATTCATCCGCAACACCGAAGAGGGCTGGAAGCTCCAGACAGCGCAGGAGAAGAATTGGGAGACAGAGCGCCGGGGTTATCTTGAACCAAAGCCACGAGATCGAAACGAACTGGGACGCGCCGCACTCCAACAAATATTTGATGAGCCGGAATTCAAGACGTTTCGGTATCAGAATCGATCTTTTCGCATCGGGATTAGCGTGGATAGCATCAGCATTGGCGAGGAGGGCGAGCTTCCACTAACTCTATGTTTAGCCGATGATGCCGACGAGCTAACAAAGCGGGTCGAAGAGATTCGGTCTGAAAGTCAGCAAAAAACGCACGAAAACGATCCCTATTGGTTATTCTGCCTGACCCCCGAAATTGATGAACTTGTGGGACAGCTCTACGCCTCAAGGCGGATGGTTGATAAATACAACCAACTGAGTGCTCAACAGAAAATCAGCCCTGACGAAGCTACTTGTCTCCAGGATGAGAAAGCTTCGAGGAACGGTTTCGAGACCCGGTTACGAGACAAGCTGACTGAGGCAATGGAACGCGGTACAGGAATGTTTCGAGGAGTGCAGAAAGATGCTTCCGCTTTGGGCAAAAGTTTAGCCGAAATTCTGAAGAAACTCTTCGGACAGATAGTGCCTGATCTCTATCCAAAATTGCACATGGGTTCGCGGCCACTGAAAGGTGATGAAGCTGAACTCATTCTCAAAGCGGCTGACCTCAAAGCGCTTCCGAACGTTTTTCATGCTGGCGATCACGGGTTGGGATTGGTAGTTAAGGATGGTGCCAAGAACGTCGTGAACACAAATGCCGACGTTGCCAAAGAAGTCCTCGATTACCTAAAGAGCGAACACAGCTACGGGAACAAAGATAGCCGAATGGGTAAGTCGTTAGAGAAGAGATTTGGTGGCACTCCGTACGGATGGGAACGGGACATCCTGCGGCTGATCCTCGCTACTTTATTTCGAGCGGGCGAGATAGAGGTCACCTATCAGGGAAACCGATTTCACAATTACCAAGATCCGGCGTCACGCACACCGTTTACCAACAATCCAGCGTTCCGTTCATCGTTATTCTCTCCCCGACAGTCGGTCGGCCTTAAGACGCTCACTCAGGCAGTGCAGCAACTGGAGGACATCACCGGCGAGGAAGTCGATGTCGAAGAGGGAGCCATCGCAACGGCCTTCAAGAAGGTGGCTGCAGAAGAGTTGGAGAAGTTGTATCCACTAAAAGCGACCGTTGAAGCGCAACGGCTCCCGATTCTGCATCTTTTGTCGGAATTCCAACAAACGTTGATGGGTATTCAATCTTCGGCATCCGACGACTGCGTACGGATATTGACTGAAAATGGACCGCAGTTCAGTGAAACCAGAGACAAGGTCCGAAAGATTCGGGATTGCCTGGACGCGAAGGCGATTGCGCTTTTGCGCCAATCTCGGTTGGCAACTGAACAAGTGTGGCAGCGGCTGGCGCCGCATGGACCATCGCCCGAAATCGCCCAAGACGTTGAAGAGCTGAAGGGAATGCTGGGTTCTGAGTACTTTATCGATTCTTTGAGTGACATCGCGAAGCACACGAAGGCGGTGCTGGATTCTTATAAAAACGCCTACAGCGGTTTGTTTGACCGGCGACAGAACGCTTACCAGTCGGCTATTGAGGAAATAAAAAATCGCAGCGAGTGGGGGCCATTAGAAGCGACGAATCCTCAGGCAGCGTCTTCTTTACTGTCTCCGCTGTTGGGGAGGGTTGGTACGGGAGAGGACAAAGAGGCGGTCATCGAGGAGCGGTCGTTAGGCAAGGCCAGCCTGACAGAGATGGAGTCCGATCTGTGTGCTGTCGATGGGCTGAAATCGTCGGTCCTGGTCAAGCTTCAAGAGATGTCAATCGGCGGCGAGAAGAAAGCGCCAATCCGGAAGGTTCGTGTTTCAGAATTCTTCAACCGACCCATTCAGACCCAAGGAGAACTGGACAAAGCGCTCAACCTCATCCGGGACTCACTACAGAAATACATCGACGAAGGCGCAATCATCATTCTGGAGTGAACAATGCTGAGCCCCCGGCAAATCTTCGAAGACAACATCCGGCCGGCAGACCTTTTGCTCAAGGTCTTCCGCCTGCTTGAGCACGACGCCCTCAACACAGAGGTCGCATTGCTCAATTCACTTCGAGAACTCGTCAGCGCTGAAAAGGATGAAAGCCTCCTGGTCATATCGAATGGCATTTTCTTAGGATTGATCCGAGAATTGGCGGAAGTGCCACCGTCGTCAATCAAACGCAGTGCGCTGTGCAATCTGCTGCGTCAGGCGGTCGTTACGGCCAGCACAGCATTGGAAACGTACCTTCCGATTCTGCTGAGAGACAATCTGCCCGAGGTGATTCGCCTGCGTGGACGAGACTTTGTACCCCGAAACGATGAAGCGTTTAAGAACCAATTCAAGGATTTGAAATTCGATCTTGACGAAGCCGTCCGAATTCTGATTACCCCGGATCCTCTGTTCGTTGCCAACAAAATGGTTAGCAGCCTCAACTTCAGCTACTTGAACGGCAGACGTGGTATCCACATTACCGGCGTGTTGCTTGGTTTGGACAATCCTTGGAATCTTATCGCCGCTGAACTAGGCCGCGCGGACGAGGAACTCAAGAAGACGCTTGACATGACCGTGAAGCGTCGCAACGACATCGTGCATCGAGCTGACCGTTCTCAAGACGATCCAGCTGGAGCGGCTCAAGAGATTGGCTATCCGTGGGCAAAGCAGGCCGTCGAGACAATTCGTGTTGTATGTCTTGCATTGGACGACTTGGTTATGAGCCGACTCACAGAACTCAAGCAGCAAGAGGCTGAAGCGCAGCCAAATAGGACAGCGTGACATGAATCAGGAAATCCGTAACAAACTCCGCAACGTCGTGACGCAGTGCCGCAGGCTGCTCGAAGAGTCTGTATCTGAGGAACTCGAAGGCAAGTATGCGATCTTCGCTAGAAAGGATAAGGTCACTGCCGATCCAAGTGCCAAGATGACTCACCTGATTGAAGAGGAGCGGGAGGCACGTAAGGACATTCTTGATCACCTCGGCCATATCCAAGCTCGCGGATTCAAGCCAATGGATGCACTTGATCAGTTGGTGCGGGAAATAGCTTTCACGCATCTGAACCGGCTCTGCGCCTACAAGATGATGGAGGCTCGCGAGGTCTATGTTGGTGGCCAAAGATTCCGTGAGGCGGTAAGTCGGGGCGTCAATTCCAACGGCGTAAAGTTCTATCTTGCAGACCATCCCGAGGAAGAACGTTTGTTCAATACCGGCCATCAAGATCTAGCCTACCGACACTTCTTAGACTGGTTGGGCGGACTACTTTCCGAAGAGATCGGCGTTTTGTTCAACCCGAATGATCCTGCCAATCGGCTGTACCCGCGGCGGAAGATCCTTGATGAAGTGCTTGACCTGCTGAACGGTGGCGGTATCAAGCCTGAAGAAGCGGACCTGAAGGAGGCGTGGCCAAAGATCTGGTCCCAGGATGAAACAATCGGCTGGGTCTACCAGTACTTCACGCCCAAGGAGTTACGGGATCAGGCTCGCAAGGAGAGTTCCGCCCCTCGCAATTCGTACGAACTGGGATTTCGCAACCAGTTTTTCACGCCTCGCTACGTGGTGGAATTTCTCACCGACAACACTCTCGGTCGTATCTGGTACGAGATGCGTAAGGGCGAGACAAGCCTGGTCCAGAACTGCCGGAACCTCATCCGGCGCACTCATGTTGTCTTCCTCTCTGAGGGCCAACGGCCACCGGAGCCATTTGTCAGTGGCGAATGGCAGGAAGCGATGGATACAAAAGAAATGTGGACATGCCCACCGGGGGACGAGAAGGACCTTGGCACGATCTGGCATTATGCGCTCACGGTCGATGGGTATGAGTTCTCAAAAGAGCACTGTGGAAGAGAATGTGGAGACCTTGCGAACGAACGGCTTCAAGATTACAAGGAAACCAAAAAGTGGAAGGGCTCATTTCAGGAACTACGCTGCTGTCTGTTTTTCGAGCAACGGCGTTGGAGACACTTTGGATACGATCCGGAGGGAGAGGATCTCGCTGCGATATTTGCTCTTTTCGGCGCAATATGCGAGCGGTGGAATCTTGAGCTTGAATTCATCCAGCATCGCTCAAAGAAAGATCCACGAGACCTGAAGGTTCTCGATCCGGCCTGCGGAAGTGGCCACTTCCTGCTTTATTGTTTCGATCTCCTCTGTACGATCTACGAGGAGGCATACTCCGACGCAGATTTTGGTCCGGTACTCAAACAGGACTACGAGACGTTGGAGCACTTGCGCCGGGATGTACCCAGGTTGATCCTAGCCCATAACCTGCATGGCATCGACATTGACCAGCGAGCCAGCCAAATTGCGGCGCTCGCCTTGTGGCTTCGGTGCCAGCGGGCCTATCAGGAAATTGGACAAAAGGGGGATCGCTCCAAGATTACCCGTTCGAATCTTGTCTGCGCTGAACCAATGCCAGGCGAAGATCGATTACTCGCGGGGTTCATTGTCCAACTGGAGCCAAAGTTCTTGGGGCAAGTCGTTGAGGTTGTCTTCGACAAGATGAAGTTGGCTGGAGAAGCTGGACCTTTGCTCAAAATTGAGGAAGAGATTCGAGATGCAGTGAGTGCGGCGAAGAAGCAATGGATTAGGGAAACAACTCGAGCTACGGATCGCAAAGGTCAACCACTTCTGTTCAGTCAAACTGCAATGGATCGTCTCTCTGGGAAGCCTGACCAGCCACCACTGTTTGATCTAACTGACGTCACCGACGATCTTTTCTTTGAGCAGGCTGAATCCAAAGTCATCGAGGCACTGCGACAGTACGCAGAGAAAGCCCAGAACGGCGAGCGACTCCAACGACGCCTATTCGTTGACGATGCAGTACGAGGCTTCTCTTTTGTGGATATCTGCCACAAAAAGTTCGATGCGGTACTCATGAATCCGCCTTTTGGAGAAGCCAGCCACAGCACTGCAACGTTTATCAAACAAAACTATCCTAGCTGGAACGACAACCTGCTCTGTGCGTTTCTCGAACGGGCATGGGATTTACTCGACGTGCAGGGGAAGGCCGGTGCAATCTATGACCGAACAGCTCTTATCAAGAGTACATACGAGGAATTTCGAAGGAGCCATTTGATTCCCGATTGTCGACTCGAAGCGTGTGCTGATCTCGGCTGGGAAGTCCTGGATGCAAACGTTGAAGTGACCACATCGGTTCTCTCACGGCGTGTCGGGTGTTCGAACGGGACGTTCATTGATGTCCGATCAGTTCCTTCAAAGACGAAAGGCGAAGTTATAGCTGCGGCGGTCGCTAGTCTAAATTCCGGTAGCGGGGAAAGCTTTGTTTTCTCGGAAGACCCATCGATTTTCGGATCTTTTCCAAATGCGGTGATTGGGTACGATTTTCCGTTATTCCTACGAAGGGCGTTCAAATCTCTTCCCAGCCTAAGTGCTTCAGGCATCCAGGCTTATACAGGTCACCAGCTGAAGGCCGAAAAGCACTTCCGGCTATGGTGGGAGATTTCACTATTACAGCGGCCTAAATTCCTAAGCCGGATGTTCAACGGCGCGTCCTACTCACCGTATACAGCACCCCTACTTGACTGCGCGATTGCGTCAAGCGAGCTTGAGGCGTTGCCAAAGGATACCTCAACGGTTCTTCGGAACAAGACGAAGCACTATCAACCAGGTGTGTGTTTTGGAAAGCGAGGCGACTTTTTCTGTGTGCACGTATTGCCGGCTCAGCACATTTTTACGGTCGAGGGGCAATCCTTTCCACTTGCCAAAGAGGAGGCTGCCATTGATTTGCTCGGATTGCTCAACACACCGCTTGTTCGGTTTTCCTTAAACAGGTTCTGCGGGCAACACAAGTATTCCGGCTATGTCAATTTAATGCCATATCGCGCGCTCAATGATCCATTGAGAGTGCGGAAAGCCGTGTTATCAGTATTAACAGCGTTCGCTAGGGCGCGATCGTTTGACGAAACACAATCCTTGTTCGCAGTACCTGATTATGGAATTTCAGTGCAATTCTTTGCCAGTCAAATCTCTAAGGGAATTGAAACTGCTGGAAAAGCGTCTAAGGATTGCGAGTCATTATGCCATTCATTGTCGCTTGAAGCGTACAAAGTGTCCAGCCAAGAAAGTGACGCCCTGGAGCAGTTCCGGCGTAGCGAACCGGCCCCGGAAAACGCAATTGAAGATGCAGATATAGATACTGGGTGCAGGTGGTTTGCTGCTCATGCCATCGTTTCACATGCATTGGGATACCTTTTCGGCCGATTAGATATCCGCTTCGCTACCCAAAAGCAACATCAAGTAGTTGATTTACCTTTACCGTTCGCACCTCTCCCGTTGTGTTCGCCCGGAATGCTCCAAGCAGTTGATGGTAGGCCTTTGACAATAAGCCCTGACGATTACGCCATTCGGATCGAATGGGACGGAATTCTTGTCGATGATCCGGCTGGACAAAACGACATAGTACGGCGGGTGCGAGAGGTCTTGGGGGTTATCTGGAAGGATCGGGAAGAAGTCATCGAGGAAGAAGCATGCAGCTTTCTTAAAGTGAAAGATCTGCGTGATTATTTACGGTCGCCCAGCAAGCGAGGGTTTTGGAACGATCACCTATTTCGCTACTCGAAGAATCGCCGTAGTGCGCCGATCTACTGGCTGCTCCAGTCGTCACAAGGGAACTTTGGCCTCTGGCTTTACTATCACCGACTAGACAAGGATCTCCTTTTCAAAGCGCTGGTGAACTACGTTGAACCGAAGATTCGGTTAGAGACCAGCCGTCTTGAGACGCTTCGCAGTCAGAGCGCAGCGGCAAGCGAATTGGGGAAAGAAACCAAGCGGCTCGCGAGAGAACTCGAATCGCACGAAGACTTCCTCACCGAACTGCGTGACTTCGAAGACAAATTACGTCGAGCGGCGAACCTCCATCTTGTGCCCGATTTGAACGACGGTGTTGTCCTCAACATCGCGCCACTTTGGGAACTGGTCCCGTGGAAAGAAGCTAAGAGCTACTGGGAAGAGCTTCTGGAGGGTAAGTACGAATGGTCTTCGATTGGCAGGCAACTTCGCCAGAAAGGATTGGTGAAGTAATGCCCATCGTAACGGACTCCCTGGTTCAATTAATCGCCAAGCAAGTCGATGAGAGGGGTCTTGTCGTTTGGTACGATCCTGAGCAAGCCTATAGCGAAGCAGCGGCGGAGCTTTCCTTTCCAAATACGACCGTTGCCCGATACGAAGGCAGCTTCCTCAAGCTGCGAAACGAGATTGACCACCTCCTCAATGACGGTCATCCGCCGCGCCTGGTCGTTTATGTGCCGCTGGAGCGAGCCGAAACCCACAGTGCACTGATTGAGTTGGATTATGCAGGCGCCATTATGCAGCCCCGGCAACAACCTCCGGCCTGCAATACTCGCCTGTCGGTCGTGGCCCGGAATGCGCTGAAGTTGATTCTCGGTGAGGACCAGGTTGCCGAAATCGAACGACAAGTGGAGGCTGGCAAATTATCGTTGGCCGATCTAAATTCCCTGGCCGAACAGGGGATCGACATTTCAACCGGTGTGGTAAAGCTGATCTTTGGTTCTGCCAATCCGCAAGAAGTTGCCTTGGCTTTCCTACACAGTGACCGTTACGATCCGGAGATTACGAAGAAAGAAGCTGAAAAGGAATTGCGTCACCTCCTACAGGTGAGCTTCGACATTGAACTACCCGCAACCGAATCTATCGAACACTGGCGAATGTTGTTAGGGCGCCATATATTGCTGACGGATCTGTTCTCTGCGCTAAAGAACCAATTGCCGTCATCGCTTTCATCCGTCCCGGTGGCCAACAGCCCAGCGGGAATCGATGCCTGTGTACGATTGGCCAGGACATGGCGAAACAGCCGGGACGTGCGTGATAGCTACGTAATATTGGCTAACAAGGTCGAACAAAAACTTGGCCTCAGCCAGCTTGAACTGCCGGTGGAAGCGCTTAAGGAAAACGAGACTTTTTTTTGTGTCGAGCGAGCTTTGCTGGTGCATGTGGAGGGCGAGCTATTGAAGGCCGCGACGCCAGCCCTACTGCAGTTGGCTGAGTATAGGCTGTCTCGATTCTGGGCTGACGTGATTGCGGCCATTCAGGCTCGCTGGGCTCTGATCACTTCCACCGCCGAGGTGTTAATCGAAGTCGATCGGGTGGGCATGGCGCTTAAGACAGCTCCGACCACATTCACCGGTCTCGTCAAAGCGTATACCGAAGAAAACGATCCCTGGTGCTTGATCGACACATACCATCGCCACATGGAGAGCCGGAAATACAACTTTGATTTCGCGGCGAGTAACGAACATCACGGACTGGACAAACTAATCACCAAAGCCGAGCAACGCTACAGTGAAGTCGGCTCCGAGTTGGCGCGGCAATTCATCGTCGAATTCCGCAAGGCCAAGCCTCCTATCAAAGGCTTGCTTCGGCAGCGTGACGTCTTCGAGAAGCAGGTGAAACCGCTACTCAGCGATGGCAAATTCGCTTATGTTTGGGTGGACGCTCTTCGATTTGAGATGGCTCGTGAGTTGTGCCGCTTACTCAAGGACGACTTCGATTTAGCGATTGAGCCGGCACTTGGCATGATCCCCACAATTACCGAAATTGGCATGGCCGCACTGTTGCCGAATGCTAACGAGTCGGCAACTGTGGTGGGTGCTGGCGGCGGCAAGCTCGCCCTTGAAATTGAGGGCAAGATCATCAAGGACAGGAAAGATCGCGTGACGTATTTAGGAGAACACGCCGGCGTTTCGGTCTTCGACGCCAAATTGGACGACTTGCTTCCAAAGCCGACAAAGAGGGTGAGGGATGGCATTCAGAATGCGCAGCTAATCCTGATCACGTCGCAAGAGATCGATGAACTAGGTGAAGCCGACAACACGGCGCAAGCCCGCCTCCAAATTGATGGCGTGCTGAGTCATCTTCGGCGAGGTGTAAGGATTCTTGCCGATCACGGCGTGAAAACTATTGTGTTGGTGGCTGACCATGGACACTTGTTTGGCGACGAGATGGGTGAGGACATGAAGATCGAGTCTCCTGGTGGCAAGGTTGAAGACCTTCATCGCCGGGTGTGGGTCGGAGTGGGAGGAAATTCGGAGCCTTCTTATCTGAGAACCTCGCTTGCATCCTTGGGGGTGGACAGCGAACTCGACATCGCAACACCTTGGACGTTCGCGGTATTCAAGTCAAAGGGTGGTGGCAGAGCTTACTTCCACGGAGGACTCTCGCCACAAGAGTTAATCATCCCCGTGGTTACGATGCGCTCTGCGGTGAAGGCGTCTCCCCGCTCAACAACCATTGAATGGACACTTACTCCTGGCACGGCAAAACTCACCACAAGGTTCTTTTCCGTTCAGATTGCTGGAGGCCAGAGTGAATCGAGCCTCTTTGGATTTGAACCTCCGAAGGTTCGTATTGAGCTGAGAGCAAACAAGAAGTGCGTTTCGACCCCTGTGAGCGCCTCGTACGGCTTCGAGGATGCGACCGGCGAAGTAACGCTTAAGATTTCGCAGAATGATAGCAAGCGAATCGAACCGAATACCGTAACTGTAATGGTGTCAGAGGAGATTTCCCAGAAGACGGTGGGAGTTTACCTGTTAGATGCCACTACAGGGGCAGAACTTGGGGCTCCGCTGACGGTCGATGTCGCTATTTCTATGTGAGGAATGGCTATGCCTGAACTGGATCGAAAAGCAGCTTCCGTATTTGCGGGCAAGGTAGTCCGCAAAGATTTGGTTCGGAAGGTAAAAGTTGGGGCCAATGTGCCGGTATTCGTACTTGAGTATCTGCTCGGCAAGTACTGCGCCACTGACGATCCCGTCGCGATTGATGCAGGCCTTAAGGTCGTCAGCAATACCCTGTCCTCGAACTTCGTGCGTCCAGATGAAGCCAATAAGGCACAGTCGATGGTTAAGGACAAGGGCAAGCATACCTTCATCGATAAGGTACAAGTCCGGTACGTATCGGAGGACGACAAGTACTGGGCCGAACTTAAGAACTTCGGTCATAAGTATGTTCACATCCCTGAGCACTTCCTACGAGAGTACGACCGGCTGCTAATGGGCGGAATTTGGGCGCAGCTAGACATCCGGCATCATTTCGACGAAGACCAAAAAGGCAAACGAAGCCCATTCTGGATTGATAGCCTGAAGCCAATCCAGCTTGCGACATTCGATCACGAAGAGTATCGGGGATGCCGCAGTCAATTCACTACTGACGAGTGGATTGACCTGCTGTTACGCACAATCGGCCTGGAACCTTCGCACTTCAACCGCCGACAGAAGCTCCATTATTTGGTGCGCCTAATACCGCTCGCCGAGGCCAATTACAATCTCGTGGAACTCGGCCCGCGCGAAACTGGGAAGAGCTACGGTTATCAGGAGTTGTCGCCATACACGATCCTACTCACCGGACCAACCACGGTGGCCAATCTGTTCTTCAACATGGCCAGCGGCAAGATCGGCCTAGTTGGAATCTGGGACGCCGTTGGATTCGATGAAGTGGCCGACCTCCAAAAAATGCCAAAAGAAGTCGTCACGACGCTCAAGACCTACTGTGAGTCGGGAACGTTCGCTCGTGGAAAGGATTCGCTGTCCGGCATGGCTTCTATCGCGATGTTTGGAAACACGAACCAGCCGGTCGAGGTAATGGTGCGGTCGTCGCATCTATTTATGCCCTTGCCCGACGTAATCCGGGAAGACATGGCTTTTCTTGACCGCATCCATTTCTACATCCCTGGCTGGGAGATGCCAAAGATGAAAGTGGATTTCTTCACGAATCACTACGGATTCGTTGTGGATTATCTCGCGGAAGCCCTTCGTGAACTGCGGAGACACACGTTCACGGAAATCCTCGACAGGGAGTTTTCCCTTGGATCGCATTTGAAGTCGCGAGACGTAAAGGCTGTGAGGAAGACGGTTTCAGGTTTGGTCAAATTGATTTATCCAAACGGGGAACTCTCCAAGCAGGAGTTGGCAGAGTTAGTGGAGTTATCTCTCGAAGGACGTAGACGGGTCAAAGAGCAGCTCAAGAAGATGGGTTCCTTTGAGTTTCATCAGACTTCCTTTTCCCATATAGATAACGAAACGAGAGAAGAGAAGTTCATCGGCGTCCCCGAGCAAGGGGGGCGAGAGATGATCTCGCTCGATCCACTAGCGCCAGGTTCGGTCTACACATCGTCAGTGGACGACCACGCGAAGGTCGGCCTCTATCGTCTTGAAGTCGGATGCTCGCCTGGCACCGGCAAGCTGAAGATAGCTGGGGGAGTCGAAGGGCTCATGCGAGAGTCGATCAATCGAGCTTTTGCATATTTGATGGGCCAGAAGGTAAAGATGGGCATAGGGCAACAGATCGACACGACCGATTTCCATGTAGAAGCAATTGATCTCTTGAGCAACCGCGTACCGTGCGAAGCCGGTATTGCATTGGTTGTGGCCATTTACTCGGCACTAAAGAGGCTGCCGGTGCAGGCAGGTCTTGTCATTCTTGGGGATTTGAGCATTCAGGGGAACATCAAGCCAATGAGGTCGCTTGCTGAACCGCTTCAGGTTGCAATGGATAATGGTGCCCGCAAGGCGCTGATACCGCTCGAAAACAAACGGAACTTCCTCGAAGTTTCCGGTGACATCGTTGAACGGGTTGACCCTGTTTTCTTCTCGGATCCGATGACAGCGGCCATGAAGTCGTTGGGGATGACATAATCTTTTGGCTTTCCAGTAGACTCCGAAGGTGCTCTGGCATCTGTTTTGTCGGAAGGTCCTCAATCGCTTTGATGGAAAGTTCACCAGCAAGCCCGTCAGGGGACCGCGTTAACGATCGTACTTAAATAAGATCTACGAAAGAGACTCGCGGGCACAAAGGGCATCCGGCTCCTGCTTCGCACTGATTCACTGATTTGCTCGAACTGAGACAAATGCTCAAGGTGGAACGATGACCGACAGTTGTACCCACTTTAGGAAAATCCCCTACGGCAGCCTTACGGCGCGACAAAAGGAACTCTTTAACTTCCAGAAAATCGCGGCCACGCTCGCGGATTACGGGTTCAATTGCATCAAGTTGGCTGACGATTGGCAAGGAGCGGATTTCCTCGCATACCACGTCAACGGCACTACTACGTTAAAGGTGCAGTTGAAGTCGAGGGTCACAATCGGCAAGAAATACAGCGATAAGGATCTCTGGATTGCCTTTCCCTATAAAGGCCACTGGTATCTGATCGCGCATGATCTTCTAGTCGAGAAAGTCCGAAAGCATACTGATTGGCTGAATACCTCCTCGTGGAAGGACATGAAAGGATACTCGTCTGCCCGAATCAATGCTGGTTTGTTGCAGAGTCTCGCTGAAGACATGCTCGGACCCGTCTACGGTCCCGTTCTCATTGATGATTAGGAGAATTGATTGATCTGGAATTGCTGGAACCTGCTCGGGGTATAGTGCGATCAATGTACATCCTGTCATGCTGGGCGAGGATAATCCGGCGGAGTTCTGCCACGATCCCCAAGAGCGCATTTGTTTATTACCTGCTCGACCCGGCAGGCCATCGGTCGCAGTCGAAGGCGCTTGAGCCGTTCGCCGGAAATGCGAGATCCTTCTAGCCGCTTGATCCGGCCGTAAGTCCGATCTTGGAGAACTCCGATGCGAATGACGAAAGAAGATGAAGAAGGGGCGGCTGTCCGTTCGTCCCGTCCTAAAGTCCGCTACTCTTGGTAGCGTGGCTGTGCCTGGACTTGGGGAGTCGCCCGCCAAGGAGCGCCTGCTGCATCGAGGAGTCGAACAGGGAACGAAACTTTTGCTACTGTCAGAGGGCAGATTGGACACCAAATCACGTCTCATCTGATAGACTTTATCTTGTCGTTGCGGGTGGCGGTTTTGGTGTCTGTTTGGTGTCTATAGAAGCCCAAAATTGAGTCCACAGCAGCGAAATGGTAGAAACGAGCGAAAATAGCGAAAGCTGCGAAACGCTTGATTCTATGTGACATATATCCAAGTGTCTGAAAAGACTCGTGGGGACGTAGCTCAGTTGGTTAGAGCGCTGCCCTGTCACGGCAGAGGTCGCGGGTTCGAGCCCCGTCGTCCCCGCCATACAAAGCAAAGCACTTAAGCTTGTATGGCTCCTAAAGTGACAATCCACAATCCGATCCACAATTCACTGCACTAGACGACTTCTAAGTCCTACCGCGCTTAGGAATGCGCCTTGTGCTGCCTGCTTTTCGTCGCGGTCAGCGCAGTGCTGCTCGGCCTACCCTATCTCCACCAGGCGATGAAAGTGTGGGGCCATGCCGGGGGTCTCCACGTGCTGCTGGTGGACGGGGATCAGGTTACTGAAACTAACTGTGTCCGCCAGCCGTTTGCGTCAGCCGATGTCGGACTCAATAAGGCCACCGTGTTGATCAACCGGGTGAATCTCTTCTGGGGTCTGAGGTGGCAGGCGCACCCCGAGCACTTTCACAAGGATTCGCTGAGAACCAATTCGGCGGGTCCTCACCTGATTATTGGCTGCGTCGATACACGGGCGGCGCGGCTGGCTATCTTATCCGCCGTTACCCGGGCGAATGACAGCACTGTCTACTGGCTCGACCTCGGCAACAACGCGAGCAGCGGCCAGTTTGTACTCGGCCAGCCTTTGAATGCCGCAAACCGCCGCACTGCGGCCCGGCTCAGAACGGTTGCGGAACTCTACCCAGAGATCGTGGATGCGGAAGCGGGCGAGGACCCGTTGCCCAGTTGCAGCGCGGCAGAGGCTCTCGAACGGCAAGAGCCATTCATCAATCAGGTGTTGGCGACAAGCGCACTCGCTATGCTTGCGAGGCTCTTTCGCTACGGCACGCTCACCCATCACGGGGCCTTTTACAATGCGTCAACCGGTCGCATGAATGTATTGGGGGTCGATCCCGATCTCTGGAAAAAGATTCAGAGGCGCACTCACAGAACTTCATTGGCCGCACGCAAGAAGCTGAGATAATGTCTCGCGTACAGGTGGACCATGGAGAAAACTTCTGTCGACCCGGTGCTGGCTCTCGAAGCCAAGATGATCGTTGCGCTGGCCTTCCGAAATGGTCCCATCGAGGCTCTGCATTCGGGAAAGCCCTGTCCGACTTGCAGTGCAGACAGCGCTTATTCCCGCATCTCCGATGATGAGATGAAAGGGATCATGAAAGCGGCCGTAAACACGGTCTACTCACTGCTGTGGAAGAAAGAAAACGACAGTGAGGCATTTGCAAAGTCCCTTGTCCTGGGAGCGAGATACGCCCGGCGCTGGGACGACCCCGAACAATAACGATCCAATCGACAGTTTCGTTCTCACAGGAAGGTGTAGGCGAAGGTCACCCACGTCCACATCAGGGCGCCGGCGAGTTCCTGGTCTCTCAATGCCGAGTCATTCAAGAGCTGGTTACTCGATACATACATGGGATAAACAACACGGCCGCAAAAGGCGAGGAATGCGGAAAGAGCATCGCACGGTAACGTGGCGAGGAACAGGTACATGGGGATGGACCACCGCTCCCGGCTCGCGATACTCGGCCAGGGTTGGACGACGGGCCACCAGAAAAAAAGTCCGGCGGCGAAGAAGCTAATCTGCTCAAAGTGATGCCAGGCGCTGGATCGCATAGATAGATTGAATGGGACCGGTAAGTGCCAAACGATGACACAGGCGGTGCCGGCGAACCAGCAGAAAACGGGATTGGCAAGAACACGCCCAATTCTGCGGATCGGCGCATGCTGCAAAAGCCGACCTGGCTCAGCGGTATCAAAGTGCGCGGGCAGACTGTTCCGGAACATGAGGACTGGCTCCCCCAACAAGATCAACGGAGCAGCGAGTGTCATCAATACCAGGTGCTGAATCATGTGGGCAGTAAGCCACTGATGATCTAAAGACGCGAGAGGTGAAGCAATGACTGCGTAAACCATCAGTTGTCCGCATAGAAAAGCCGAAGGACGCCAAGCGGGTGCGGCAATTTGGCGGATCTTGCGAAGGCGATACCAGCCTCGCAAGTAAATGAACGCAAGAACCACGAGGGCAGCTTCGATGGAGACGGACCATAATGCTGCGCTGGCGTGCATGTCAGGGGACATCTGGGATACCTTTCGCCGGGTTTCGATCAGTACTCATCGTCCGATCACGTATACGACAGTGAATACAACGACCCACACCGAATCTACGAAATGCCAATAAAGGGACAAGACATCCAATCGCTCCGCGTGCTGTCGCTTTATGGTGCCGAGAAGCGCGAGGACCATAACAATCGAAAGAAAGATGAGGCCCACTGTTACGTGAAAACCATGCAGACCAACCAGCGAGTAGTAAGTTGTTCCAAAAAGGTTCGTATGGATGGTCAGCCCTTTCTCGTAAATCAAGTGATGCCATTCGGTTGCAGTGCCCCAGAGAAAGGCCGCGCCCAACGCAATTGTTGCCAACCAGAAGATTGCGAACGCAGAGATGTTTCCCTGACGGAGGCGCCTGACGGCAATGTGGATTGTGAGACTGCTCGAAAGCAAACAAATGGTGTAAAAGACAGGTGCGTCAAGGACTTCTTTCGGCGTTGGCCCCGTCAGACTCTTTCCCAGATAGAAGATGTACGCGACAACGAAGATGGTGAAGATTGCGGACTCTGCCGCGATCAGGCCGAACATCCCGACTCGTCCGCGTTCAGGTAACTCCCAAGTAATGGTCGAGTCACTAATCATTTTGTCCGCATTATTTGTCATCGTCTCTCCCGTTGTTATTGACTCGATGGCCAGGTTCGCTTAGCTGGTGTGACGGTACGCAAAAACCGAACAATATCCAGGGCATCTTGATCGGTCATATCGTGATAAGCAGTCAGATATGGCATCAAGGAACTCAGTTGTCTGCCGTCCCGTGCAATGCCTGTCCGAATCGCTCGAATGATTTCGTCATCAGACCATGCGCCGATTCCAGTTTCCCGGTCCGGCGTGATATTCGGGGCAATCAACAAATGCCCATCAGGCATAGGCCATTGCAACCCTCCGCCCTGATACAGCTGTCCCTGGAAATAACCGCCGCCTGGGGTCCGCGGCGAATGACATTCCACGCAACTGCACATTGTCGCCAAGTACCTGCCCCGTTCGATTGTTCCCACGGGCGGTTCGTGCTCCGGAATTGGATCGCGAGGGTTGGGCGCGGGCATAACGAAACCGCGGGGAAGTTGGTCGTCAGGCAATGGGCGATGAAGGATGGGCCGGAGCGTCTTGAGGTATGCAACAAGATCACGCATATCGTCGGCAGACATGCCATTGAAGAGGACAGTCGGCATCCTGAACTTGTACATCAAGCGCCCGCGAATGGTGTCGTCAAGGACCTGCGCTGGATACTGGCCTGAAATCGTAACGTTGGCGCTGTAAACGAAGCTTCCTTCGAAGCCAGGCATAGGCACGCCACCGGCGAGAATCAATTGTGGGTCCAAGTGAAGGCCGTCAGCCTGGCGAACAGTGTGGCAGTCCTGGCAGGCAAAGATTTTGGCTTCATATTCGCCATGCTTGACGTCAGCCTGAGTGAATCCCGTCATCTGCATGTGTGAATGTTCTTGAGAGCAGCCCCCCAGGAACATCATTACGATGCCAACCAACAAAATTGCTTTGCGCCGGAATATGGAGGTCTCAGGCATTGGGCCTCCCAGAGATATCGCCCAACTCATCCATTTCAATGCCAGCTCGATCCAGGAATGGAACGTGCTGCCATGTCCGTATACGCTCGCTGCGAGAGACCACGATCCCGGCTACCGTGCCAGCTGCTACATGAATGACGAGAAACCAGAACCAGTCGATTCTGTCGGTCAACATCGGATTCGTTGACTCGAGAATGGTGTGGACAAACCCCGAGCTAATGAGTGGCACCACGATGCCTCCCAGCAAAATCGGGTGTCGCGGAAACATGGGTAGTACGGCCCCGTATAAGAGTCCGATGAGCACCGATGCACACGCAACGATCGATACTCCTATCAGGAGCGCGTCCCAATGAAAGGCGACGAGTTCGGGCATCGTCGTCCTCGCAGGGAAGAATCCTGCGGCCAGAAGGTTCGCGGGATACCAGACACCATTTTGGCTGAACGCTCCCCAAATCATCCCAAGACAAATGTCGACGAAGCCTCCCGCCAAGCCTCCTCTAATTCCCGCCGATATTGGGTGAATCTCAAGCGGCAGCCGCGATCGATGCTGGTGGCCGGTCAATTGATCCGATTCAGTTATTGCCGAGCGCCCCGTGGAGGCAAGAGCCGTAATGATTGTCGGGACAAAATCCTGCTTCTCGTGGGGGAAGATGTCTCGGGCCCAACCGATACAGCCGCATAAGGCCAATATTGCTCCAACGATGCTTAGGAATGCTGTGCTGGTCAAACCCGCGAAAGCCAGTGCGATTCCGAGCGCGAAAACAATCGGCCACGGAGTGCTTGCAGGTAACGACACGATAGCTTCGGGTTCCGGTTGTAGATCTACGATTGGTCCTGCGGGCTCGTACTTCCAATCCGGATCCTCCGGGTGCTTGAGGTCCCAAAGCGGCCGGCGGCTGTTTACTTGAGGGATCGCTGCGAAGTTGTAGACGGCCGGCGGTGAGTCGGTGGACCACTCCAGGGTCCACGCGTCCCATGGATCAATTCCGGCCTTTTCTCCCCTGAACCAGGACCACAACAGGTTCACGACGAAGACCAACATCGCCGCGGCCTGAAAAAAAACACCAATTGTAACGATGAGATTCCATATCTCCCAACCCCGGCCCGGCTCATACGTGTAGATTCGGCGAGGCATACCTAGAATGCCCGGTATGTGCATGAAATCGAATGTGAGATGAAATCCGATTACGAGGAGCCAAAAGTGCCATTTTCCGAGTTTCTCGTTCAACATCCTTCCGGAAATTTTGGGAAACCAGTAATAGAAAGCCCCAAAAATGCAGAAGAGAATTCCGCCGACGATCACATAGTGGAAGTGCGCGACAACAAAATACGAACCGGTGAGTTGCCAATCGAACGGCGCCGAGCCCAACATGACACCGGTTAATCCTGCAACCAGAAACTGGAACAGAAACGCGACGCAGAAGAGCATCGGTGTTTTGAACTGGATCTTTCCACCCCACATGGTCGCGAGCCAGTTAAAGATCTTGATTCCAGTCGGCACTGCGATCGCCATCGTCGTAAACACGAAGAAGGTATTGGCGTTCGAATCCATTCCGACGGCAAACATATGGTGAGCCCACACGCTCATGCTTACGAATCCGATCGCGATGGTTGCCCCAACCATTACCGGATAACCGAAGATCACTCTGCGGGAAAAGACCGGAATGATTTCCGAAGCCATCGCAAAGGCGGGGAGGACCAGCACATAGACTTCAGGGTGACCAAAAACCCAGAAGAAGTGCATCCAGAGAACCGCAGAGCCGCCGGCTGCAATATCAAAGAAGTGGCCGCCTAGGTAGCGGTCGATGAGCAGCATCAACTGCGCTGCAGTGAGGGTGCTGATGGCCATGACAACCAGGAACCCCATGATCAGGTTGAGCCAGGCGAAGAGCGGCATTCTCCCCAGCGTCATCCCCGTACACCGCATGGTCAGAATGGTGGTCACGATATTAAGGGCTGTTCCGACGCTCCCAACCCCGGAAAGCAACAGTCCCAGCGTCCAGAAATCCGAGCTGTGGCCGGGTGAAAACATAAGCGACGTCAGAGGCGCATAAGCGAACCATCCGACGTCGGGAGCGTTTCCGCCATCGAGAAACCCGGTACCGCCAAAGAAGCTCGAGTACAGGACCAAGGCGCCGAAGGCCGTCATCCAAAAGCTAAATGCGTTCAAGCGAGGGAAAGCCATGTCTCTCGCGCCGATCATGAGCGGAACCATGTAATTTGCGAATCCGAAGACAAGGGGCATAGCCACGAAGAAAATCATCGTAGTTCCGTGCATGGTGAACATCCGGTTGAAGAGTTCTGGCGAGGCAAAATCGTTCAACGGCCGGACAAGCTGGAGGCGCATAATCGTCGCTTCAATGCCGCCAATGACGAGGAAAAACAGGGCCAGCAAGATATACAGAATGCCCAGCCGTTTATGATCGACGGTGGTCAACCATCCGTAGACCTTGTCCAATAGTGAACGGCATGCGGACACTTTCGCGGACAGTGCTCTTGATTCGCTCGACATCGCCCGTTCTCCTTCTCCCTGATCTAATGGAGAGTTTCCAAGTACGCTGTGAGTTCATCAATCTGTTGGTCACTTAACTGAAACGCGGGCATCAGTGCTCCACGTTTGATGGAGCTGGGATCCTTAACCCACTTGCGCAAGTTTTCGGGCGTGTTAAGCGCCGCTCCGGATGCGATGGTATCTCTGCTCATCAGGTGCGTTAGATCGGGTCCGAATTGTCCATTCCCGGCTGTGCCTGAGACTCTGTGGCAGACCAGACACGGGCTGGTCTCGAAGACGACTCTCCCCTGAGACACAGCGTCAGAGACGACCGCGGATCGACGTTGTTGCTCAATCCAGCGATTGAAGTCAGCACGCGTTTGGACATAAACGCGGATGAGCATTTTGGCATGTTGAACTCCGCAGTATTGTGCACATTGCCCGAGATAAACGCCGGTCTCGTGCGGATCGATCCACATACTATTTGGATGATTGGGTATGAGGTCAGTCTTCCCTGCAAGACGCGGGACCCAGAAGCTGTGATCCGTATCCGCGGAGAGCAACGTGAGGAAAGTAGGTGTCGGATGTGCGGGGTCACTTACCGGTACATGCAATTCATTCGCGGTCACGACATTGAGGCTGGGGTAACGATATTCCCACCAAAACTGATGGCCGACCACGGCGACCTCGAGGGCATCATGAGGTTTTGCGGCATCCTCAACGCTGGTAGTCACGCGGGCTGTCGCCAGGAACAACACCAGGACAATCAGAACCGGGATTACCGTCCAGGCTGTTTCGACCTGGGTGCTGCCATAAACCTGCGGGGGTTCCCGCTTATGGTCGTGAGTTCTGGCTCTGAATCTGATAACTGCGTAAGTGAGCAAGCCAAATACGAGCACAAACACTGCTGCTGTAATCGCAAGGACGAAAAGAGACAGCCCATAGATCGATTGCGCCGGAGTTGAGACAGGACTGAATATGCTCGTCGGGCTTGACACACGCTCGGGGTCAGCGAGAGCGACCGCAGTCGCGGAACAATGGACTGCGAGAGCCGTCACCTTCCGTATGGTGGCTTTGCTCACGACTAGCACCCTCCCGATAATCGGTCCGCGAGTCAGAGAATTACCTGGATCATGAGATCAATACGTAGTGGCTACAAAGCAATTCGCTTGCCACTACTGCTGAAGAATGAGATATTGATGAACGTTTAAGTCTGCTCCCGGGACATGCCACGATAATCGGAGCGTCGTTTCTGACGAACGCTGGTGGATACCCTGTGGCCCCCTGCAGACCGATAACCCCCGACCTTGCTGCCTTTTCAGCAATAGCCCCAAGCACCTGCCCTTGGCTAATTTCAGATGAATTTGCGCGGTAAGCTACAATCCTGTGCCTTGTTGTGAAGGCTCGCCGGTGCTCGTACGGGGTATCTCAGAGAGGTGTGCTGTCTATTTTTCGTCACGACGAAGACGAAGTGTCGGACCGCGGACAGCAATTTGGAAGTTCTCCTCACCGGTTTTCACAATTTGACCAAGTTTCCTGACACAAAACTGTGCCTCGCGGCTAAACTCTAGGAAACGTTAGCCCTCTCCGTAGGCACTCGGATAACGTCGCCACTGTGAATCTTGCCCGAAGCCGTCAGATTCGACTCCGATGCCCACAATTGAGTCTTCGTGGTCGATCCGACGGAGATCCTGCGGCGAGTGCCATTGTTCTGGAAGGGTGCGAGTTGTCGGGCCCTGCTGCGTAGAAGCAGGTGACCGAAGCGCCAAATAACCCATGCGGTAATTAACCTGATTCGTCCTTCCACCCCGCTGTGGTGATTGTTGGAGGAACAAGGCGATGCGGAAGACCGCGATGCATGGATCCCGCACTTTGCTCCGAGCTGCCGCGCTCGCGCTCTGTGCCCTGACGATGCACGGCCAGACAGCCGATACCGGGGCGATCGCCGGCATCGTGATCGACCCCGGCGGAGCGCTGGTAGCTCGGGCTGCAGTGGTCGTCAACAGCGAGGGCACCGGAGAAAAGCGCGATTTCGTTACGGACGACGAGGGGAATTTTTCGGTCCTGTTCCTGCCGCCCGGCGAGTATGACCTGACAGTGCGCGCGGCAGGGTTCGAACTATTCACGTTGAATGCTGTTCAGGTTCAAATCACCGAGGTGAGTAGGCTGAAGATTCAGCTCGGAATCGGCGGTGCAACGGAACAAATCACGGTTAATGCCGAGCCTCCACTTGTTCAAACAGAGAATGCCACTCTTGGACGAGTCATCGATCAGGAAGCCATCATCGAATTGCCGCTCGTCGATCGCAACTTCACCGAGATACTGGGTCTGACGGCTGGAACAAACACTGAAGTCGTGGACGCGACCCAACTGGGGGCCGGAAGCCAGGAGATTCGAGCTAATGGTGCACGTAGCGGCGACAATAATTTCATGCTTAACGGCGTGGATGCGAACAGTTACAGCTCCAATATCACCGAGGTCACTCCTTTCGGTGGAGCGGGGATCGCGATCCCCGCTCCCGATGCTATTCAGGAGTTCAAAGTTCAGACTTCGCTCTACGACGCGCAGTATGGGCGAGGAGCAGGTGCGAACGTAGACGTTGAAACCAAGTCGGGCACCGCGGATCTTCATGGCAACATCTATTACTTCGGCCGCAACGAAGCGCTGGACGCGAACAATTCCTTCGCGAATGCAACCGGAGTGCCGAGAGGAGAATTTAGGCGGTCGCAACCAGGGGGGACTTTTGGGGGGCCGGCGCCTTGGTCAAAGAAGCACGCCTTTTTCTTCGCTTCGTATCAAGCCACCAGGGATGTAAATGCGGCATCTCTGAGCAGCAGTGTCAGCTCTCTAAGCCTTCCTCCGATACCACAGGTCCGAACGCCAGCCACGTTGGGGGGGGCGTTCGGCGGCCAAGCCGGGGCATTTGGAGGTGTAGCCGTGGCCTCGGATGGCTCGAATATTAACCCGGTAGCGCTTAGTCTGCTGAATGCGAAGAACTCCGATGGAACATTTGTCATCCCAAGTCCTCAGACTTCAGGGAGCGGTGTCAATTACACGGCGGTGGTGCCTGGCCACTACAACGAAGACCAGTTCAGTACGAACCTCGACGCTAACTTGCGCGCACCAGATCGACTATCTGTGAAGTTCTTCTTTTCAAACTCGAATCAAAATGTTCCTTTCTTCGGCGCCAGTGTGCGCGGATTTCCAGCGCTCCGTTCCTTTGAGAACCGGAATCTGGCCATAACCGAGACTCACACTTTTTCATCGCGAGCGATCAACCAATTCCGACTTGGATTCTCTCGTCTTGCGGGTCAAGGCGTTGCCGGAGGAACGCTCACAGATCAGGATGTAGGGATAAACAGCCCCAACGGTACCCAGGAGGGACTGCCCCAGATTGACGTCCTGGGCGCTTTTGAGCTTGGGAATTCCAGTAATGACCGAGGCAAAACCGCCGGTAATAACTTTTACATTTCTGACGTCATATTCCTGACTCGGGGCAAGCACAATCTTCGTGTGGGCACAGAAATCTTCCGAAACCAATTCAACCATCAAAGCGATGAGACGCACGGTTTTATGACACTTCTGTCGTTCGCTGATTTCCTGATTGGGTTGCCCGGCGGACCTGCCGGCGCGGGTGGGAACGGCACATCGTACTCAAACATTTTCTTCTCAAGTGTGGTCGCCGGAATTCCCAACGTCGGGCAGCGTGCAATCGCCGAGGATTTGTTTGCATTGGATGACTGGAAAGTTACGCGAACATTCACCATGAATCCCGGGCTTCGAGTCGAGGTCAACGGCCAAGGAAGCGAAGTCGACGGACGTGTCTCGAATTTCTTCCCTCAGTACTACGTTGCACCCCCGGCTGGCGGCTTTACGAGCCCAGACACCTCCGGATTTGTTCTACCAGACAACTTTTCCGGCGGTGCACCTACGGGATTTCCGCGTGTCAATTCAACCCTGCTGAATGACCCCGTCCAAACGCACCTGGAACCCCGCGTTGGCTTCGCGTGGCAGCCCATTTCTTTGAAGAACCTGGTTCTTCGTGGAGGATATGGCGTCTACGCGAACCGCATCAGCTTCGCGGCGAATGGCTTGCAGCTGGCTCTTAACCCGCCGTTCGCGTTGAGCGCTTCTCTAAAAGGCGGCGATAATGCCGCCGCCAGCCTCGAGAATCCCCTTCCAGATCTGCCTCCGAATTCTTCATTTCCAAACTTCACAGGCAACCTGCTACCGGGTCCCCCGTTTACGGGGAACAGCTTCCTCCGAACTCCATTCATTACCGATCCTGATTTTAAGGAGTCCATTGTCCAGCAATATGACTTCGACCTCCAGTATCAACACAAGAGCTACGTTCTCTCAATCGGGTATGCCGGCGCGAAGGGCACACGCCTGGCGGTGGGCCGGAGCAATAATCAGCCTCTCCTCGCCGGCCCTTCCGATCCTGTGAACGGACTCACAACCAACTCCACGGCCAACACAGCTGAGCGGGCGCCTTTCGTCGGGTTGTCTCCGTTGCTCTACCGTCTTGAGAGCAGTGGGAATTCAAACTATAACTCACTACAGGCCACCCTGAAGAAAGACATAAGTCATGGTTTTCAATTCCTTGCAGCCTACACTTTTTCCAAATCGACTGACGATGCGGGTGATAGCCTCGGCGCTGCTATCGCCGGCACATTCGGAATACCGATCGTTGGGGAACTGGTTTACAACGATCAAAACAATGTCGCTGCTCAGCGCGGTGTCTCCGACTTTGATCGAACTCACCGGTTGGTGATTAGCGGCGCGTGGAACGTGCCCGGCCCCGAACACGCAACAAGCGGAGCCATTCGAAAACTCGCAAATGGCTGGAGCATCTCGGGTATCGCCACTCTGCAGTCCGGACTCCCTTTCAGCATCATGGACAGCGCTGCGGGTACGCTATTTGGTCCAGCAACCATATTCACCACAGGAAGCCTGGCTCCTGGTGCGACGCTCGCCGATGCCGGCCGGAGTGGAAGCGTCAGCAGCCGTGTCAACGAATTCTTCGACGCCAAAGCATTCGTTCCGGCGCCGTATATTCCAGATGGCGGCCTTATTGATGACAAATATCCGGTTTCCGGAGGAGGGACGATTTTCGGCGGTCTCGGAAGGAATATTCTGAGGGGGCCTGATCAACAGGATTTCGATATCGCTGCGATCAAGACCACTCCTCTGACGGATCATGTAAAGCTGATCAGTCGGTGGGAGATCTTCAACGCTCTGAACAGGCCCAATTTCGCAAATCCATCCAACGATGTTTCCACACCGAGCACCTTTGGCGTGATCAGCGCTTTAACAGTGAATCCCCGAATCATGCAATATGCGCTGAAGGTGGAGTTCTAGTTTGCTGCGTCAGGTGCTTCGATCTGCAAACTTAGTTGTTTCCTTGCAAGGATTTAGCGACCTCTGCGAATTGGGCGGTATTAGCACCAGTCGGCATTTGTCTTGACGTCCTTACAGCCTTTTGTGAGCATGGGTATTCCGGGTGTGCAGCTGCGGCGACAAGGATGACCTCCATGACAGAGCCTTCCGGTTACAGGCTGGAGCTGCTCCGGGAAGGCGCGGACTTCACTCTTTACCGTGCCCGACAGCATGGCAACCCATCACCGCTCTTAGCGTTGGCACTCGCCGCAGAGCAGCCTTCGTCTCAAGGTCTTTGGCGAATCGAGCATGAATACCAGCTTGCAGCCGAACTCGATCCAGCATGGGCAGCCAAGCCTTTGGCGCTTACTCGCCACGAAGCGCAGACGGTTCTCATTTTGATGGATCCTGGAGGGCAGCCCCTGGATCTAGTTCTTGAGCGAGGCCAGGGACGACCGCTCGATCTGACCCGCGTCTTGCATATCGCTGTCGGCTTGGCGTCGGCACTCGGCCAGGTTCATCGGCACGGGCTCATACATAAGGACATCAAGCCTGGAAATATGCTTGTCAACGACGCCGGCAACGTGTGGCTCACCGGCTTCGGGATCGCGTCCCAGTTGCCGCACGAGCGCCAGGCGCCTGCGCCGCCGGAGACCATCGCCGGCATCAGCGTGAAGAAATCCTGGGTCGGGAAGTTGAGATTCTGGTGCCGGAACGATTTCGGGGCGCGCATCCGCAGCACCGCAATGGGTTCTTCGCGCAGCCTCGGGTGCGGCCGATGGGTGAAGGTCTACAGTTGTACGGACGGCGGAAAGACGGAACGGAGTTTCCCGTGGAGATCAGTCTCGGTCCGCTGGAGACGGAGGAGGGTACACTCGTCTCTGGCGCCGTCCGCGATGTCACCGAACGCGCGCAGGCCGAAGAGGACTTGCGAAAAGCTTTTGGGGAGATCAAAGGCTTAAGGGATCAGCTCTACCGAGAGAATATAGCTCTGAAGGCAGAAGTCGACCAGGCGTCGATGTTCGAGGAGATCGTCGGCACTTCTCCCGCTCTCCGTGCGGTACTCTCTCGTGTATCCAGGGTAGCTCCCACAGACTCCAGTGTTCTGATCACTGGTGAAACTGGAACGGGCAAAGAACTGATCGCTCGTGCGATCCACAAACGGTCGCAACGTTCCTCACGGGCTTTTGTCAGCGTGAACTGCGCTGCCATCCCTCGTGACCTGATCGCGTCGGAATTATTCGGCCATGAAAAGGGCGCCTTTACCGGGGCAATGCAACGGCGTTTAGGGCGCTTTGAGTTAGCTGAAGGAGGCACGATCTTCCTCGATGAAATCGGGGAGCTTCCTGCCGAGACTCAAATCGCGCTGTTGCGAGTTCTGCAGGAGCGCGAGTTTGAGCGTGTCGGAGGAACAGGTTCCATCCGAGCCAATGTGCGGGTGATTGCTGCCACGAATCGTGACTTGCAGGCGGCCATCGCTGGAAATACATTCCGGAGCGACCTCTTTTACCGGCTGAACGTTTTTCCGATCGAAATGCCTGCTCTGCGGGAACGTCGAGAAGACATTCCGATGCTGGTTGAGTACTTCATCGACCGTTTTGCGAGAAAAGCGGGAAAATGCATCCGCAGCATGAACAAGAGGAGCCTGGAGTCGCTTCAGTCATATCCCTGGCCGGGCAACATTCGCGAATTGCAGAACGTCATCGAGCGATCGGTCATCGTATGTGACACAGAGAATTTCTCAGTGGATGACAGTTGGCTTTCGCGGCAGCCTCTTGCAAGCGAGCCGAAAAGCCAGCCCGAGCTATCTCGAAAGCTTGCTACTCGGGAGATAGAGATGATTGAGAATGCGCTGCGTGAAAGCAGAGGCAGGGTGTCAGGTCCCTCAGGCGCTGCAGCCAAGCTGGGCATTCCAGGCTCTACCCTGGACTCAAAGATCAGGTCGCTCAGGATCGACAAGAATCGCTTCAAAACCACAGATCCCTCAACACATCGCACTTAACTTTCCTCACGAGACCCGGAAAGCACGGTTAGGAAGCTCTCGGCCATTTAGATTCTGTTTTCGCAAACTGAATACGACGGGATCCCTACGATGCCGGCGCTTCTGGGGGCCAGCCTCGATATGCTCGGACCGGGTGCGTGGGCCATCGATACTCAACCGTTCGGGAGGCGGGGTATCATTTTTCCAGCCTGATTTCCAATGTCTTGGGCTAACTTGGCCAAAATGGACATTGCTCGGAGAGCATTGGTAATAAGCTTTTGGTGACGCGCGACCATCCCCGAGGGAAATATTCGGCTATACCTGGCGGCCAACGGATACCGTCCAAAAATTGGAACGAGGCGAGTTATGGCTCGGTCGAAAATCCAAAAGCTGAAGATCCCGCCATTGATCCAGCGCTACGGCGTGGCAGTGTTGGCCGTGGCGATTGCTCTCGAGTCTGCACTGTTCCTCGTGAGGCACAACTTTCAAGGAGTGGAGTTCCCGCTCTTCCTGTTCGCAATGGCCCTGGTTGCCTGGTATCAAGGGACCGGGCCGGCGATTCTTGCGCTTCTGCTTTCGAGCATTGCGTTTAATTACTTCTTCAGTGAGCCCCTTTATACCTTCTATGTCACACGTTCCGAAGTTCCGTTCTATGTGATGTTCATCCTGTTGGCGTCTCTTGTCACCTGGTTCAGCGCCGTCCGTCGCCGTGTGGAATCGCAGCTTCTGCGCGCCCGCGATGAACTCCAGGCTGAGGTGATCGAGCGAACCCAGCAAGCCAGCCTGCTGGATCTTACACACGATTCAATCTTCGTCCGGGATATGAGCAATAACATCACGTACTGGAATCGAGGAGCCCAGGAGCTGTATGGGTGGACGCCGGGGCAGGCGATTGGAAAGCGATCCCACGATCTATTGCGAACGGTTTTTCCGGTGGCGCTCGAAGACATCAACGCAGAGTTGCTGCGAGCTGGGCGTTGGGAAGGCGAACTCAAGCGTACTAAATCCGACGGAGCGACGGTTACAGTTTCGAGCAGATGGTCGCTACGCCGCGACGAAGATGACCGTCCTGCAGCAATCCTCGAAACGAACAACGACATCTCGGGTCAGAAACGCCGAGAGGAAGAGATTCGCGGTCTAAATGCGGAACTCGCGAAGTGGTCTGCAGAACTGCAGGCCGCCAACAAGGAATTAGAAGCATTTGCCTATTCCGTATCACATGACCTGCGCGCACCGCTTCGGCATATGGCTGGATTTGCAGAATTACTGCAGAAAAAGGCATCTTCAGTGTTGGACGACAAAAGCCAGCGATACATGACCATGATCCTGGAATCGGCCAAGCGGATGGGCCACCTGATCGATGATCTTCTTGCATTTTCGAGGATGGGACGGGTCGAAGCGCAAATGACTCTTGTGGATCTCGATCAACTTGTCAAGGAAGTCGTCAGTGAACTGCGGCAGGAAACCGATGGCCGCAAAATCGTGTGGCGGATCGAATCGCTCCAGACCTGTTACGGGGACCGCTCGATGCTTAGGGTTGTTCTTGTTAACCTTGTATCCAACGCGATCAAGTTCACGCGCCAAAGAGCGCGGGCCGAGATTGAGATTGGCCGCGCCCAAGGAAGCGAACGGGAAGCGGTCGTGTTTGTCAGGGACAACGGGGCAGGTTTCGATATGAAGTACGTCGACAAGTTGTTTGGAGTGTTTCAACGCTTGCATCACGCTGACGCGTTTGAGGGTACTGGCATTGGGCTGGCTACCGTTCAGCGGATTATTCACCGTCACGGGGGTAAGGTTCGTGGCGAGGGCGTGGTCGATCAAGGCGCAACTTTCTATTTCTCGGTTCCGAAATCCTGAAAGGAAATTATGGAAAACCTGGGACGTATTTTGATGGTCGAGGATGATCCAAAAGATGTGGAGTTGACCATGACTGCTCTGGAGGGGTACAACCTCGCGAACGAAGTGATTGTGACTCGTGACGGCGAAGAAGCACTGGATTACCTGTATCGCCGCGGGAAATACACCACACGGTCGAGCGACCATCCTGCGGTCATACTTTTGGATCTTAAATTGCCCAAAATAGACGGGCTGGAGGTCCTACGGCAAGTCAAGTCCGACGACAATCTGAAGATGATTCCGGTGGTAGTGCTCACCTCTTCACGCGAGGAAAAGGATCTGGTCTCAAGCTACAGACTTGGCGTGAACGCCTATGTGGTTAAGCCGGTTGACTTCCACGAGTTTGTCAATGCAATCAAGGAGCTGGGCGTCTTCTGGGCAATTATCAATGCCGCTCCGCCCGGAACCGTCAGGAAGTAAGCATGCGCCAATTGTTGCGGATTCTTTCGCTGGAAGACGATCCTCGCGACGCTGAGCTGATCGAGGGATCGCTTGAGGCAGAAGGAATCGCGTGCAAATTGACACGGGTCGACACGCAGCCTGCATTCCAGGCTTCTCTTGAGGGGGGCAGGTTTGATCTGATTCTGGCGGATTACACGCTTCCGTCCTTCGACGGCCTTTCGGCGTTAGAGCTAGCAAGGAGTACTTGCCCCGATGTGCCATTCATCTTTGTTACGGGGACGTTGGGCGAGGAAGTTGCGATTGAAGCCCTCAAGATTGGCGCCACGGATTACGTTTTGAAAACGCGCCTATCGAGGTTGGCGCCGTCGGTACTCCGTGCGCTGCATGAAGCCGAGGAGAGAGCTGAACGCAAGCGGGCCGAGGAAGCGCTTCGCCGCAATGAGGCCTACTTGATCGAAGCCCAGACACTGAGCCGCACGGGCAGCTTCGGCTGGAATGTGTCAAGTGGAGAAATCTACTGGTCGGAAGAAACCTTCAAGATCTTTGAGTATGAGCAAGCGGTTAAGCCCACGTTGGAGTTAGTGTTCCAGCGAATTCATCCGGACGACTTGGATTTCGCGAGGCAGATGATCGATCGAGCCACTGGAGCCAACGCAAATTTCGATGTTGAGCATCGTCTGCTGATGCCGGATGGTTCGATCAAGCACGTCCATAACATAGCCCGCGCATTCGTGCATTCCTCAGGCGACCTGGAATACTTCGGCGCCGTTACCGACATCACTGAACGCAAGCAGGCGGAAATGAAGCGGCGGGAGAGCGAGGCGTACTTGGCAGAAGCGCAAAGGCTCAGCCATACCGGAAGTTGGGCTTGGAACCCCGCTACGGGCGAAAACAGGTACTGGTCCGATGAGTGCTTCCGGTTGATGGGTTTTGACCCAGCAGGGGGGATGCCACCATTCGAAACAGTCGCTCAACGTTTTCATCCGGATGATCAACCCATATTTAGGGAGAAATTAGAGCGAGCAAGGCGCGAACGGGTAGAGTTCGAGGTGGACTATCGAATCATTCATCCCGGTGGCGAAATCAGAGATATCCACGGAGTAGGACACCCGATTCTCGGTCCATCCGGCGATCTTGTTGAATTTGTGGGCTCCGTAATCGATGTTACCGAGCGCAAGCGGGCAGAAGATAAGATCCGGCAAAGCGAAAACGAGCTTCGTCATATTTTAGATTTCACTCCGCAGCAGGTTGCGGTCCTGGGACCTGATCGCACTCGCATTTACATAAATCAGGCAACGCTCAATTATTTAGGCCTTACTCTTGAGGAGTGTATGAACCTCGACCGTCGCCGCTTTTTTCATCCAGATGATTGGGAGCGCATGATGAGCGAGGCTCAAAGTGAATTCTTAAGCGGCATCCCGCACGAGGCTGAATTTCGATTACTGGGGAAGGGGGGGGAGTATCGCTGGTTTCTTTTCCGTTATAACCCGATACGAGATGAACAAGGACGCCTCAGGCGTTGGTATGTTGCCGGGACCGATATCGAGGATCGCAAGCAGGTGGAGCAAAGGCTCCAGCACGAGAACGCTGCGTTGCGCGAAGAGATAGATAGAGCATCGATGTTCGAGGAGATCGTAGGAATTTCTCCCGCCCTGCGCGCGGTGCTCTCCCGTGTATCCAGGGTAGCTCCCACGGACTCCACCGTTCTGATCACAGGTGAAACTGGAACGGGCAAGGAACTGATCGCTCGTGCGGTCCACAGACGATCGCATCGTTCCTCACGGCCCTTTGTCAGCGTGAACTGTGCCGCCATCCCTCGCGAACTGATCGCGTCGGAACTGTTCGGACATGAGAAGGGTGCCTTCACCGGGGCAGTCCAGCGGCGCGTAGGGCGCTTTGAGTTGGCCGAGGGAGGCACAATCTTCCTCGATGAAATCGGTGAACTTCCTACCGAGACTCAGATCGCCCTCTTGCGAGTTCTGCAAGAACGTGAGTTTGAGCGTGTCGGCGGAACGGGATCCATCCGAACCAATGTTCGGGTGATTGCTGCGACAAATCGTGACTTGCAGGCGGCCATCGCGGAAAGCACTTTTCGGAGCGATCTCTTTTACCGGCTCAACGTTTTTCCGATCGAGGTGCCTCCCCTTCGGGAACGACGGGAAGACATTCCGCTCCTGGTCGCGTACTTCATCGACCGTTTTGCAAGGAAAGCAGGAAAGAGCTTCCGCGTCGTAAACAAACAGAGCCTGGAATTGCTTCAGTCGTACACCTGGCCGGGCAACATTCGCGAATTGCAGAATGTTATCGAGCGGTCGGTCATCGTGTGTGACACAGAGGATTTCTCCGTGGATGAGAGTTGGCTTTCGCGCCAGCCTCTTTCTAACGAGCCGAAAGGCCAGCCCGAACTAACTCGAGAGCTTGCCGCCCAAGAGCAAGAGATCATCGAGTCTGCCCTGCGCGAAAGCAAAGGCAGGGTGTCAGGACCCTCAGGCGCGGCAGTCAAGCTGGGGATTCCAGGTTCTACCCTGGACTCAAAGATCAGGTCGCTCAGGATCGACAAGAATCGCTTCAAGGCCGCGAATTCCTGACCTGAACACCTCTAAACACCTCACTCACGAGTCCGAGAAGCACGTTTGCAAGACTTCGGAAAATTCGGAAACTCGTAAATTTCCGAATTGTCGAAATTTTATTCCATAATAAAATTAGCGTTTTCAATAACTTAACATTGGCCCTGCGATTGCCATTACAGATTGTGTAGCGGAGCTCACCTACGAAAGAACTCCCAGGGAGTTGGTGGATGCTGAGGATCACTCGGGCCGAGAACGGAGAGGTGGTCTTTAGTCTGAGCGGTCGAATGGACGCAGAAAACGTAGGCCACATGGAAACGCTGCTCAGCGAAGAATCCAGCGATAACATCATTGTTTTCGACTTGAAAGATCTGAGGCTTGTGGATCAGGACGCTGTCAGTTTTCTTAGGCGTTGCGAGGCGGGCGGCATCCGGCTGAGAAACTGCCCAGCATATATCCGTGAGTGGATCGACGGAGAACGGCGATGAGGTAAGAAAACAGGTTAGTAGGAGGTCACAGTGGATACTTCCCAGGTGCTCAATAGTCGTGATCGAGGCTCTTCCCCCCGTGAATTTGAAGAGATTATAGGCAACAGCCCCGCGTTGGAAAGGGTGCTCGAACAAGTCCAACACGTCGCGCCAACGGATTCGACCGTACTAATCGAGGGCGAGACGGGGACCGGCAAGGAGCTCATCGCACATGCAATTCACAACGCCAGCGCTAGGCGTGGGCGTCATTTCGTGAAACTGAATTGCGCCGCGATTCCTTTGGATCTACTGGAAAGTGAGTTGTTTGGTCACGAGAGAGGTGCGTTCACTGGGGCAATCGCGCAAAAGATCGGTCGTTTTGAACTGGCCGACAAAGGCACGCTCTTTCTGGACGAGGTGGGCGACATTCCGCCGGCATTGCAGCCGAAGCTCTTGCGCGTTCTGCAGGAGCAGGAGTTCGAACGCCTGGGCAGCAATCGGACTCATCAAGTGGACGTTCGGCTGGTGGCAGCGACAAACCGAAATCTGGCGGAGATGGTAAAGCAAAGCGAATTTCGCAGCGACCTATACTACCGGCTCGATGTGTTTCCGATCCAGCTGCCTCCGTTGCGTGCGCGCCGCGAGGACATTCCAGTGCTAGTCGCTCATTTCGTCGAGATTGTCGGCCGCCGGATGAGAAGGCAAATCGACCACATTCCTCGGGAAACCATGTCTGCACTTTGCTCGTACGACTGGCCGGGCAACATACGCGAACTGCAAAACCGGATCGAGCGGGCCGTGATTCTTTCGAGAGATGGAGTGCTTTCAAATCCCTTGCCGATGCTGGAGTCTCAAGCTGTCAAATACTGTCCATTCCCGACTACTCTGAAGGAGGTCGAACGCAATACGATCCTCAGTGCGCTTAAAGAGCGTGGTTGGGTGGTAGGCGGATCGGAAGGTGCGGCTGCAAAGCTTGGCTTGCCGCGCACGACGCTGATCTACAAGATGGAGCGGTTCGGGATTTGCCGTCCGGTAGTGAGCGAGGCGGTCGCGTGATTGTCGCCGGACCGGAGTCTCGGGCTTGTGCTGCACTGCAAATTGCACGTACAAGAATCGTAGATTGTCGCGCGTCTCCAAGGACGTCCATTCGTCCGCCTGTCGGCCTTCCGACACTTGCTGTGTTATACGGGCACCCGCACGTCTTAGCTCCGACAGTCGAGGCGGTCGCTACGGATCCAGATTGCAGAGCGGATCGATGAATAAGACCTCGGAGCTGCTGCAAGTTACGTGAACTTGCGCTTAGCATCGAACTTTTGATTCGTAGTCGCAGCTAAATATGAGAGGCGTGTGGCACAGCTGCGCGAATGAAGTTCGCGCACGCGGAATAATTTCCAAGTAGACCATTCCATTTTTCTTTGGCATGAAAAATGCTAAATAGCTATCAAGGGCGAAGACAGATCGTTGGTTCCCGCGGAGGTTCAATGCGTTCGGATCTGGTTTTTACCGCTGTGAAGCAAGTCTCAAATCGCTTTCTTCTTGTTAAGGCTCTCGCGAAGGCGACGCGCGGACTTCATAAGCCTGGAACGCGATTCGAAGACACGACCAATGATGTATTAAGACACTTTGGTCGTCCAATATCGATTGCTCAGCGGACTGCCGCTCCAATTGCCGCAGGCATCCTGGCGCATCGCAGCAGGCCCCTAGCGGCGATCACGCATCAATCCAATCGTCTCAACGGTCCAGCGGTTCTCGAAAGTCGACATTCTTTATCAGAGGTTTTGCGGCTATCTGGTAACTGGGCAGAGGTATAGGCCTGCTACGTCCTATCTCATCGCCACATGACTCGAAATGAAGATTGGATGCGTTCGCCACCAATGATCAAGGATGCAATCCAGGCTTTGTCCGTTGAACCAGTACGTCCATCGCTGGCCAGTGGTCAATGGCGAGCAATGCGGGCAATCTTTCATTCCTGACATCGCGAAGAATCGGGCGGAATCTGCGCTCGAAAGGAGTTATCAAAGTGAATTCATCTGTATCAGACCTCAATGCTGCAACTCAACGGAAGGAGCCGGATTCCGTGGACGATACGATGTTGGTTGCTGTGGCACAGTCCGGGGATTCTTCTGCGTTTGATGAACTCAGCCGGCGCCATTCCAAGCGTGTTCTACATAAGATCTATCGAATTACGAACAACTGGCAGGATGCAGAAGATGTACTCCAGGACTCCTTGATAAGGGCTTTCGTCCACCTTCACACTTTCGAATGCAGAGCAAGCTTTTCGACGTGGTTTACGAGGATCGCAATCAACACTGCCCTCATGTTGCTGAGGAAAGAAAAGAGAGCCTTGAGGTCCGCGCCCGAAAGCGCACTCGATACTGATACCCAATTTGAGACGTGGGAGCTCAGAGATCATCGAGACAATCCGGAGCAGCGCTACGCGCGGCAACAAAAGGTAAATCTGCTCAGAGGTGCTATGCAACGACTCCGGCCCGAATCGCGAAGATTAGTTGAACTCCATCAGACAAACGAGTTATCGACCAAAGAGATTGCACAATGCCTTGGCATTTCGAATGCGGCGGTTAAGTCAAAGCTTTTTCGCGCGAGAATTGAATTAAGGGGATTCATGCAAAACGAGACAAAGTGTTGTCACGCCTACTCGAGACCCCGACCGGCTCATGAAATCGGAGTGAACTGATAAGACAACTCCCCGGTGCTGAACGCCAGGCTGGCAAGTGACCTGATGAATTGAACTCTCTTACCTTCACAGGCCTTGACGACACTTTCGGAAATACCCTGCAGGATTCTGTAAAGACGAGGCAAATCGGCGCCGCCAGCCTCGGGCTCGGGACTCTGGCGCATGATTGAACTCATCAACGTTAAGTACACACGAAGCGAGGTCGCCAGGAGACCAGACCATGAGTACAAAGACTACAAAGATCTCGACAGTCACTTCTGTTGTCAAAACCACGGTCGAACTATTGGCACACCAGCGAGCAACATTTCGACGGCGAAATTTGTTATACCGGTCCCAACTCCAGCTTTGAAATTTCAGAAGGTTGAGGCCGGCGTTCCCGATACTCGACTGACCAGAGAAGCGACGGGGCTTCTTCACGAGTTCAGTACGCCCCTGCTCTTTAACCACTCGCATCGGGTCTTTTTCTGGGCCAATGAGATAGGTCGGCAGACAGGACAGAAATTTGATGTGGAGCTGCTGTTCGTCTGCGCTGCATTTCACGATCTCGGTCTGTTGGAGCGATTCAGCAGCGCCGATGACCGATTTGAGGTTGACGGCGCTAACGCGGTTAGGCAATTCCTTGAGCACCACGACGTTCCCGCCGCACGGATTCAAGTGGCCTGGGACGCAATCTCTCTGCACACGACGCCGGGTATCGTTGCGTACAAGCCGATCGAGGTTGAACTCTTGTACAACGGTGTCGGACTCGATGTGCTGGGGATCGGCTACGAACGATTTCCCCGGAGCGTGAGGGAGAGCGTGGTGGTTCGATTTCCCCGCGCGAACTTTAAACAGGAAATTGCGATGGCTTTCCTCCGCGGCTTTGAGCACAAAACTGTGACCACTGAGGGCACGTGCAATGAGGACATTTGCTCACATTTCATGCGCAACTATCAGCGAAGTAATTTCTACGAGCAGATTCGCGATTCGTCCTTCCCTGACTCTCAGTAAAGGCGATCGGCCCGGCGGGCACAATTGATGCGCATGAACCGCAGGTTTTGGTCGGGAGATGATTGCGATGAAACGTCAACTTCGACCGAGGAGGCTTCAATGAACTCACTTCAACGTAACGCTCTCGCCCTAGCTCGTGTTTTGCTTTCCCTGGTGTTTTTCGCCAACGGCTTTGGCATCATCCCACAGGGTGTCGCTGCCAAAGAACTTGCCGAGCATGGAGCCCCGGCGGCTCTCGTGCCGCTGCTTATGATTGCCGCTAGGACAATCGAGATCGTCGGCGGTTTCGGATTGATGCTGGGTGTCTATCCCCGGATCGCAGCGATCGCCATAATTGCCTTCCTCATTCCGGCGACGCTCGTGGCCCATGAATTCTGGTCGGCGGTGGGAACACCGGCCTTTGCCCCGCAGCTTCTCCAATTCCTGAAGAACACGGCGATGACGGGAGGCCTGTTGCTGATTGCGACAACGCCGAATCAACCCGCGCTGTTTCCGCGCACTTCTTGGTCAAAGAATCGCGAATGAATGGAAGAGATCCTTACGGGAGGTCTATCCGCAACGAATCGATGCAATTTGGCATCAGAGTGATATGGAAACTAGCAGTGGAATCCCGCTTAGACGTTTCGGCAAGACCGACGTTCAAATCTCGGCTCTAGGTTCTGGCGGTCATCACATCGGTGTGGCCAAGGACGAAAAGACCGCGGTCGAACTTGTCCATACGGCTTTGGACGGCGGCATCACCTTTTATGACTGTTGCTGGGAGTATTGCCGCGGCAAGGCCGAAGACTGGCTCGGCAAAGGTCTCAAGGGGCGGCGCGACAAAGCCTTTTTGATGACCAAAGTCTGCACGCATGGCCGCGACGGCACCTTGGCCACTCAAATGCTCGAACAAAGCCTGAGACGACTTCAAACAGACCATCTCGACCTCTGGCAACTTCATGGCATGTGTTTCGCGAATGATCCCGACCTCTTCATCCGCCCGGGCGGAGCAGCCGAAGCCTTGGTGAAAGCGAAGAGGGAAGGTAAGGTCCGCTTTGTCGGATTCACGGGCCACAAAGACCCAGATGTTCACCTCGCCATGCTCAATACCGGCTTCCCATTCGAGGCTGTCCAAATGCCATTGAACCCGTTCGATGGAACCTTCAAACAATTCAGCTTCGAACAAAAGGTCCTTCCCGTACTCGAAGAGCGCGGCATTGCGGCGCTCGGCATGAAACCAATTTGTGGCCGCGCCGAGCCCATCAAGAGGGGCGTTTTCACCGCCCAGGAGTTGCTGCGCTATGCTATGTCGCTGCCTGTCACGACCACGATCACGGGCTTCTCCGACATGGATATTCTCAAGCAGAACCTGGAGGTCGCGCAGGGATTCACGCCGCTCTCAGAGAGCGAGATGCAGGCGCTCCGCGACCGTGCCAGGCATTATGCGGCTGACGGTCGCTTCGAGCCTTACAAAATGTCACTGCAGTTCGACAACCCCGAGGCGCGCATGGCCCACGACTTCCCCATAGACATGCAGCAGATCGAAACCAGGGAAATGGTTGCCGAAACCCAGAACACGGGTTGGCCATTCCCGTCTTGAGCGCGACAGGCACTCCCAATCTGATTCTTCATTTGGTAAATGCTCTCTGAGAGAAACACTCATGAAAAGGAATTTCACTTACTCCGAAATGAATACGGCGCGAAACCGGATCTCGCAGACCGCTCTCTCGCGCCGCTCTTTCCTTCAAACCGCCGCCGTCACCGGTGTCTCTGTAGTGATCCCGGCCTCCGCCGGCTCACTGGAAATTCCTGCGGCGCGTGCTCAAGCGAACCGCCAAGCGACCAGTGGTGACGGCCAGGGAGGAGTGCTGCCCAACCCAATCATCCCCAACTTCCAGGGCGAGTATGACAGTTCTTCCATGCCCAGCTTCCAGGTCGCGAAACGTCCTATGGGCAGCACCGGCCTTCAAGTCTCCATCCTGGGAATGGGCGGCTTTCATCTCGGCGCCGCCCTCAGTCAAGACGTCGTCAATGGCATGGTCGCCAAGGCACTCGATCATGGAATCAACCTCTTCGATAATGCCTGGGAGTATCAACAAGGCGCCGGCGAGGAGCGCCTGGGCGTCGCGCTCAAGGGCAAACGCGACCGGGCCATTCTTGTGACCGGCGTCTGCACGTATGGCCGCGAGAAAGATATCGCCATGCGCATGCTCGAAGACTCACTTACCCACCTGCAGACCGATTACATTGACGTTTGGCAAGTACACGATGTCATTTACTACAACGATCCCGAACTTATTTACCAGACAGACGGAGTCCTCGAAGCACTGACCGCGGCTAGGCAGCAGGGCAAGGTCCGGTTCGTCGGATTCACCGGCCACAAGAACCCGTCCATCCACCTCGATATGCTCGACCGGGGCTTCCACTTCGACACCGTGCAAATGCCGATCAACCCCTTCGACCCCAGCTTCCGGTCGTTCGAAAGGAATGTGCTCCCTGTGGCCGTCCAGAAAGGCATGGCGGTCTTCTCAATCAAGGGCATGAGCGGCTCCGGCGAGTCGATCGTTCGTGGCGCGCTCACGCCCACCGAAGCGCTCTCCTACTCGATGAGCGTTCCCGGCGTCTCGGCGACCGTTTCGGGCATGGAGAGCATGGAGGTGCTCGATCAGAATCTGGAAATCCTAAGCAATTTTAAGCCGCTCACCGAAGATCAGATGGCCGCACTCCGCGAGCATGGCCGTCAGTTCAACGACGGACGTTACGAACTCTACAAGACCACGGTAAAGTACGAAAGCGATCTGGGCCGCGCGCTGCACGGCTACCCGAGTTCTATGGAACTTCCTGCCTGAACGTACGAGTCCTCCCCCAAACAAAACGGAGAAGCATAGTCAGCGAACTGACGGTGCTTCTCCTTTTGTTGTTCTCGCATCTACTTGGAGTTCAAGCCAGCGTCAGTGAACCCTCTGATGCCAATCGCTCTTCCGCAACCTGTGATCCGAGAAGCTTCCGTAGTTTTGCGTGAGTCATCCGTCTCATCTAGGCGACACGTACTGCCGGATGCTTTACCTGACCAAACAGCCGGAGCATCTCCCGATTGAATGCTGGGATATCGTCGGGTTTACGACTTGACACGAGCTGGCCATCGACAACGACTTCCTGATCCATCCACTGCGCCCCGCATTTTGCAGGTCTGTCCGGAGCGACGGCCACGAAGCAATCTTCTTTCCCTTTGCATAGCCGGTTTCAATCACCGTCCAGGGCCCGTGGCAGATGACGGCGACGGGTTTGCCTGCGTCGAAAAACCCCTTCGCAAACGCTACCGCTTTGGGCAGCATACGGAGCGAATCGGGGTTCATGACTCCGCCGGGCAGCAGAAGAGAGTCAAAATCGCCAGGAGCGGCACGATCCAGAGGTATGTCGACGGCAAACTCCTCACCCCACTCTACGAAGTTCCACGATCGGACGTGCGAATATTGCGGCGATACGATACTGGTTATGGCTCCCGCCTGATCAAGCACCTCGCGCGGCTTCTGCATCTCAACCTGCTCGAATCCGTCGGTAATCAGAATTGCGACCCTTAGTCCCGTGATGTTATCCATAACTTCCTCCATAATCGGCAAATAATTGCAGGCCTCACAAACCGGCGCTTTTGAAGACAACTCGGGCGACTGCTGACCAGTCCGCGTCTCCCAGTCCTTCCGCTAGGGCGGCTACGAATCGATCGTGCATAAGGCTGACCATCGGCATGGGAACCGACGCCTCGTCTGCCGCAGCCTGAAGCAGTCGGTTGTCCTTGAAACCAAGTGGCAACTTGAATCCGGCCGGTTCAAATTTGTCTGCAGCGATCATCGCTCCATAGGTCTTGTATACCGGAGCCGAAAACAGGGTCCCTGTGAGCACCTCCAGGAACCTTTGTGGATCGACGCCGGCCTTCCGCACCAATGCAAAGCCCTCGGCTAGACTTTCAATAACGGTAGTGGTCAGGAAGTTTCCGCTGAGTTTAATTAAGTTGGCCGCGGATGCGTCTTCACCGATCATGAAGGTTCTTTGCCCCATCGCGGCAAACAGGCTGCTGCATTTCTCGATCGCTTCAGTTGGCCCCGCAGGCAAGATAAACAGCTTGCCTGCAGCCGCGGCCTCCGGGCGGCCAAATACAGGTGCGGCAACATAGTTCTGGTGTTTTTCCGCATGCGCCTTTGCAAGCCTGCGAGACAAATCCACGCTGATAGTACTCATTGATATATGGACCGCTCTCTCCGACATGGATTCGATCGCATGCCCAGGTCCGAAGACCACATCCTGAACTGCGCGATCGTCAGCCAGCATTGTGATAAGTGCTTCCACTCCAACAGCCACGTCAGAGACGGTATCGGCGACTCTCGCTCCAAGGCTTTGCAGTTTCTCTGCATGGCTTCGCGTGCGGTTGTAAACGATCAGACTGTGGCCTGCTTCAATCAGGTTGCGAGACATCCCCGCACCCATACTTCCGAGACCAATAAATCCAACATTCATGATGAGGCTCTCCAGCCAGTCAATCGTCGCCGGTTATTGAGCAATCAGCTTTCCAAACTACAGGTCCCCGCGAACCAATGATTCTTGATCAGACCACAGGTTCTGCGATCGACTCCTCTGCCCCTCCTTCAACCGTTTCAGATGAATTGGCGCGGCGAGCGGCGATCGGCGATCATGTGCCTTGGCCTGAAGGCTCGCCGATTAATTCACGAGGTGTTCCAAATAAGTTTGCTGTCTATCGTTCGTCACCAAAGAGACGAAGTGTCGAACTGCGAACAGCAATTTGGAGGTTCCTCCCAACCGCTTGAGGATTCTTCGACAACAACGCAGTAAGGCTCTCACTGGATTTGGCAATCAGCTTGCAAACAAGATATCGCCGACTAAGAAATGTTCCGGTAAACCCAACAAGCCACTAAAGGAGAAACACGATGCCTGCAAATCCAGCTAAAACGCTGCTCAGCCCGGATAATCACGCGCTGCTGATGATCGACCACCAATATCTCCAGATGCTTACCATTCGCTCCCACGACGCGGCCGAGCTCATCGACCATGCCGTGGCCCTGGCCAAGGCAGCCGCGATCTTCGAAGTGCCACTGCTTACCACGACTGCCTTCAAGGAGCGTCAGGGTTTGGTTGCGCCTCTGGCCGAGGCGACCAAGTCAGTCAAGCCGATCGACCGCACGACTCTCAATGCGTGGGAAGACCCACGAATCGTCGACTGGGTGGAGAAGACCGGACGGAAGAAGCTCGTGATCGCCGGCCAATGGACCGAGGTGTGCGTCGCTATGCCGGTTCTGTCCGCGCTCGAAGCGGGGTATGAGGTGTATGTCGTCACAGATGCCTGCGGTGGTGCGTCGCGCGAAGCCCACGATATGGCGGTCGAACGCATGGTGCAGGCGGGCGCGCGCCCGATCACGACCTGGAACTATGTGTCCGAACTGCAGCGCGACTGGGCACGTGCAGCAACCGCGGAGCAGGTCACGAAACTGTTCGCGCAGCGGGGCGGCGCTTTTGGTCAGGGACTGCTGTGGGAGTGGGACCTGCTGAGCCTCAAGGAAGGCACGCGCTGACGCGGTGCATTGGAAACACCGTCTAGATCCGTTTCAATCTCTTCCGTGAGGGTCTGCCCGGCGAGATCTGTGCCGGCGGAAGTGAGACAAACTAACTGGTATGCCGCCCTGCACCCGCTCTCGCGCTTACGTAAAGCAACGGACAGAACATTACGCGCGAGTAATATGCCTCCTTTGGAGGATTCCTCTACTCTAACGGGAGGAGAGGAGAATCTCCGATGGAAAAACGAAAGCTTGGATTTGCAGGGCCTGAAGTGCCGGTCATTTGTCTAGGTGGAAACGTCTACGGGTGGACGTTACCGGAGACGGAGGCGTTTCGGCAGTTGGACGCGGCGCTCGATGCTGGACTGAACTTTGTGGATACTGCCGATGTGTATTCGCGCTGGGTTCCAGGGAACAAAGGCGGCGAGTCGGAGACGATTATCGGCAAGTGGTTTGCGAAGACCGGGAAGCGCAAGGACGTGATCCTGGCGACGAAGGTCGGCAACGAGATGGGGGAAGGTAAGAAAGGATTGAAAGCGGCCTATATTCGGCAGGCGGTTGAGGATTCGCTCAAGCGCTTGCAGACCGACTATATCGACATCTACCAAGCACACAGAGACGATGTGGAGACCCCACTGGAAGAGACATTGGGCGCCTTCAACGAACTGGTGAAGCAAGGGAAGGTCCGGTATATTGGCGCATCGAACTACAGCGGAGCGCGCCTGGGGGAAGCACTGGAGACAAGCCGCATGCATGGGTTTGCAAGCTATATCTCGCTTCAGCCGCATTACAACCTGGTGGAGCGGCAGGAGTTCGAATCGGATCTTTTGCCGGCGGTGAAGAAATACGAGTTGGGCGTGATTCCATATTTTGCGCTGGCATCAGGCTTTTTGACCGGCAAGTATCGCAGTCCGCAGGACGGAGCGAAGACCGCGCGGGGATCGATGGTGCAAGAGTACCTGAACGATTGGGGATTCGCGGTGGTTGCCGCGCTGGATGAAGTGGCGCATGCACTGGAATCGACACCGGCGCGCGCGGCGCTAGCCTGGCTGCTTGCGCAGCCCGGAATTACGGCTCCGATTGCCAGCGCGACGAATGAGCAGCAACTGGCAGATCTGGCTGAAGCGGCGAAGCTGAAGCTGGATCCGGAGTCGATTGAGAAGCTGGATGCAGTGAGTGCACGGAAGGTCGCGGCAGAGGCTTCGGCCAGATAGGGGCGGGAGGTTTGCGGAAAATGGGCCGCTCCGTTTGAACAGCTCACTCAATACAGTAGACTATCGAGTCGCTTCGTCGTTTAGAAATTCGTTTCGGCGAACGAGTGTCCAGGTGCCGTCGAGGTCATAACTTTTCATGGCCGCGACGATTTGCGTCGTTTTGGGCCCCAGGTCCTTCTCGAAGATTCGGCCGTCTTCGCTGACGATGAAGGTCTTGACGCCGGAAGATCGATACGCAGCGGGAAACGCTACGATCGCGAATCCACCAGTCATCTTGTCATCGACAATGTAATTGCGCGCCCCGCCTCGCGCGTGGGCCCCTTGCGCCGTAAGAATGTGGAAGAAGTAGCCATGGAGCGGCTCGCGATCCGAACGGTCGTAACTGGCCTGCGCGAGATAGGGACCGATGGCATTGCTGTCATCATCGCTGCCGGTGGCTGAAGAGAAGAGGCCGTCATGTTGACCCTGGCTGCATGTGAAGTGCCGCGCGTATTCCCCGACGGCGTTCGTGCTCGCTTCCGCCGAGTTCGCATAGTATTCATTTTCAGCATCGAAGGCGCCACGTAGGGTGTCGATGGTATTCATCTCGTTTTCGCCAATACGGCGATATAAGATTTCGCGCCGGCCGAGGGAGCATTCGAAATACCATGAACCACCGCGTTCGACGATGGGGATAGGCAGTGGCCAATTCTCGGCACCGACGTAGAGTGTGGTTTCGTGGTCGGGTTCTTTCACCAGCCGGTGCATCTGCTCATATTTCCTGGAGAACTGATCGTCTTCGGCGGCACGATCGGCAGAGTTATCAGTCCATTCGACAATGTCGCGAGCATCCGGGCCGAGGATGGCGAGCATGCTGCTCTCGTCATCTTGCTTGGCTGCGGTGTAGAGCGCGTCGGCGGCCTCCTGCGCGGAAGGAAATGTTCTCTGCTGTGCGCGCGACGGCGGCGAGGCTGGGGTCCGGGAAGCCGAGGCATGGGCAGTCGGTGAATTCTGCGGGGACGCGCTCTGCGCTGGAACGTGACCAGAAACAACGAGAAAGGCGCCGAGCAGCACAGCTGTCTGCGGCCCCAACGAAGATCGCCAAATCTGCTTTGCATCGCGCAACATAAATTCTTTCCTTTGCTGAGATTTCCAAAGACAATTAATGGTTCTTCAAAGTACTCGAAATGCTGTCGGATAACCGGCGGCGAGCCGCACTAACGCCGGCCGCCTCCGCCTCCGCCGTGGAAGCCACCGCCTCCGCCGCCGTGGAAGCCGCCTCCTCCGAAACCGCCGCCGTGGAAGCCGCCTCCGAAACTGCTCTGGCCGCGGGCGGAAAATCCCCTCGTTGCGCCTCCGTGATTGAAGCCACTAAAGGGGCCGGAGCTCGTTCCAGGCGAGCGGCCGTCGAACCCTCGACCACCGCGCTCGCCCATCCCAGGACGCTCACCAAAGCCGGGATCGCCGTGATAGAAACGGCCACGATCGAAGAAAGCCGGGCTACCGCGCCAGTAGGGCGCCCCATGCCAATAGATTCCTCGTCCCCACCAGTCCAGACCCCAGTAAGGCCAGCCCCATCCAAATCCCCAAAAGGGCCCCAGGCCAAAACCGAGGCCGAAGTAAACTCCGGGGCCGTCCCACCACACGCCGGGGACCTCTACCCAGCCGGGCCAGGGAGCGATCGGATAACCGTAGACGAGCCAGGGATCGTATGCCGGCAGATAGACGGTACGGGAGTCCTCATCCTTCGGCTCAATGGTGATGTAGCCGTGCTTATCGGTCACCTTAATCTGATCGTTGCTCTTCAGCTCTCCGTGTTTCTTGGCGTCGCGGCGCATCTCTTGAACCGCGTTCATGACATCGGCGGGCAGATTGTAGTAGGCATCGCCGAGTTCGGAAGTCCAGGAAAGGTTTGAGGACAAATTTCGAACCACTGGAGGAAACGCCAATAAGGACTTGACCGCAGGAGCCCAGGATTGTTTGTCCGCATCGGACGCAATTTGCTCTGGTGTGAAATTCTGGCGCGCCGCCAGAAAATCATTGGCTGCTGCAATCTGCGATGGATCGGCTGACGCGGCCAGGATCGATGCCACGAGAGAGTCTGGGTACAAAGCGATTGGTGCAACCAGTTGCTGTAACTGTTCGGGGTTCTCAGTCTGGTAGTGCTGGTCGGATGCAGGCGCTTGCTGCGGCGGTGTTGGCTGCTGTCCCGGCTCTTGCGCAACTGCACCGAGCATTACGCTCGCCCCAAAAATAATCAGACCGAGAATCAAGATGCATCGATTGGATCGTCTCATTTCATCACCAGCAGCGTTCTGAATTTGTAACACGGTGACGTTCCCTTTCTGTGTGACGCTTTCCAGAATAGAAGGATGCATGTCTCGACGAAATCTTGCCAGTGTTCCGTCTTACCGTCATGAAGGGTGGTCCTCTCGATTCCTGTGGCGCGCTGGACAAACAACCTGACAGGTAACAAAGCGATTGCCGGCCTGGCACGACCGGCTCTCTGCCTTTACTGCAAAGTTCAGGCCTATCCCAAATGCTTAATTTTTTCCCGGAGACGCTTCGCGGCGAGTTCTGGATCCTTCGCTCCATAGATTGCGGCGCCTGCAACCGCAACCGTCGCGCCTGCGGACTCGACACCCTCGATCCGCTCTGCGTTGATGCCGCCCGCCACCGAGAATGGAATCTCAGCATTTCGACCCACTTCCAGCAGTTTTTCAATTGAATACCCTGGCTGCGCCTGCTCATCCAGACCCGAGTGCAGCTCGACCCAGCTCACGCCCAGGGCCTTCAGCTCTTTCATACGCTTGGGTCTGTCGGCCACGCCGATCATGTCGGCCACGACCGCCTTTCCATGTTCCTTGCCGGCCTTTACAGCTCCCGCAATCGTACTGTCGCCGGCCAAGCCCAGCACGGTCATGATGTCCGCGCCCGCCTTGAACGCAATGTCAGCTTCCAGTTCGCCGGCATCCATCGTCTTCATGTCCGCAAACACCAGCTTTTCTGGATAGGCTGCCTTGATATCTGTAACTACGTTCATTCCTTCCTGTTTGATCAGTGGTGTTCCCAACTCGATAACATCCACATACGGCGCCACCTTATGGAGCAAGGACAGCGCATCCGGTACTGAAAGCAGGTCAATTGCAAGTTGCAACTTCATCGAGTGCTCCTTTTCCATGTGTTGTAACAGTTGACATCGGGATCGACTTACCAGCATCAGAAACAGCGGGGGATTCCGGCAGAAAGACAAGGTCCCAAGTAATCGCGTCTGTTTATTCCAGATTTGCGTGCCGCCTCCATAACTCCTCCGCACTGGCGCCGCTCTCGCGCCACATGGCCTGAAACATCGCATCCATGATCAGCAGAGTGCTTTGCTCGAAGAGCGCCCCTGCATATTGCTCGGAGATAGATCCGCCATGATCCTGCTTTGCCGCCGCCGGAATCATGACCAGGCCTTGCGCGAGCGTGGCCAGTTTTGAAACCGGAGACGTGGTCAGGGCCAGAACCTTGGCCCCGGCCTTCACGGCAACCTCAGCCGCATGCACTGGGCCCGCCGTTGTGCCCGACCCTGAAGCCACTAACAGCAGATCGTCCTGCCCGATCGCAGGAGTAGTTACCTCACCGGCGACATACACTACCAGCCCCAGATGCATCAGCCGCATGGCTGCCATCTTCAGCGCTAGCCCGGTACGTCCCGCGCCCATCACGAACAGCCGGTTGGCCGCCTCGATCATTCTTTGTGCAGCGACGATCTCTGGCTCGCTTACCGCAGCGAGCGTACGTTCCAGTTCGGTAAGAATGAGATTTCGGTCAGACAAATAGCTTTGTCTTTGAACAATGTCAACGGGCTCAGCTTTCATGGCTCCTCATCAAGCAAATGACGGCTCAAACCGACAATTGCGATCGGGTGTTTCACGATCTGCACGTTCCTATTCTGTTCCGACTGCTCGATTTCTGTCGGCGGAATCGGCTCCGGCACACCACAGGCAGCTGCCACCGCGAAGCGCAGTTCCTTGTGCGGCCGCCCCGGATACTCAAAGTTAGTGAAAAATCAAACTGTCTTTCTTGTTGTTTGAATTCTTCATTCTGAATCTGAGATGCCGTGCGGGATTCGCAGTATCAAAATTCCCCAAAAAACTTCGAAATCGAAAGAATAATCTCGAAGAAGAGCCGTGGAGTATCACGCAGATTGAGTTATGCCGCATGGTCGTGGTCAGCGACCCGATCCGCTTCGTATGCTGCACAGGTCAGCGGCCGTTCAGCGAGAACGCGTAGAACTTGTTGTTGTTGCCGTCGTACGGCAACTCGCGCGCCCGAGTGTCGTATCCACTGCCCCAGTAGACGACGCCGTTCACAATCGCCGCGCCCGACCACACGGCTCCGCCGCTGGGGAAGGTCCACTTGATCTGGCCAGTCCTTGCGTCCATGGCATAGAAATTCCCGCCCGAAGAACCGGCGTACACCACGCCGTTGGCGCTAGAGACAAAACCATCAGTGATGTACCGGGAACCCTGCGGATCGGCGGTCTGCCAGAGAATCTTTCCGGTAGCTGCGTCCAGCGCCGTCCATAAGCCGCCGCTCGTGGTCTTCTTCTGTCCATCAGAGGTGGTATAAATGTACGTCTTGTGGCTGCCGTTAGTGATAGCCGCGTAGATGCGTTCGCCGTCAGCAGATGTGCCCCACTCGATGCCTCCGAGGACTCCGCCCGGGCCGGCCTGCGTCGCCCAAATCTCCTTGCCTGTCGCGGGGTCCAGCGCATAATACATGCCACTCTTCTGACCCGCGCCCAGCACATCGGTCCGTTTGCCCTTTATCGTCGTGGTGTAGAGATTCGGATCGGCGCCGAAATCGAAGTCCGGTGAGGCGTTCGGGTTAGCCATCGTCCAGGTATCCGCAGTCAGGGTGTGATGAGCCCACACGATCTTGCCTGTAGTCAAGCGCAGAGCGACAACACTATCAATGTAAGCGTCGAGTGGCAGCCGCGTGCAATTCGTCTGCCCCGGGTTTTCGCAGTACCCATTCGGGACTGAGTAGCTGTTGCCAGTGGTGACGTACAGCATGCCTGTTTCATGGTCAACGACCGGCTGGCTGCTCCACACGGCGGCACCGTTGAAACCTGCGGGCACCATATAGGTCTTCCACAGGATCTTGCCAGTGCGCGCGTCCAGCGCCTCCACGGAGCCGCGGAATGTTGGCGTAACCGTCGTGTGCTCGGTCTTGGAGGAGACGCCTGTGAAAACGATGCCATTGTCGATCGTTGCTGATCCAGTTACGATCGCTGCTGGGTTGGAATCGGTTCTGGTCCGCCAGAGCATCGCGCCGCTGCGGGCGTCGACGCCGATCTCGAACGCCGGGCTGAGGCCGGGAGTCATCAGGTTGCCGGTGCCGATAACCAACTCGCCGTTCCAGTATGCCGGACTCGTCCGCGAGGCCGAGCCGGCGGTTCCGGTGTAGTTGCTGACGTCATGCGACCAGATGGCCTTGCCAGTCTTGGTGTCCACGGCCCAGAGCTTGCCACTCCAATCCGGAAAGTAGGCGATCCCATTTACTACGATCGCCGTTGCCGAGACGTCACCGGCGGTGGTGAATGTCCATGCGGTCTTCAGATCGCCAACATTGCCGGCGTTAATTGTGTGCTCGGTCGCGGCGCTACGCGTGTTGTGATTGTTCTGCCCCGAGCTGCTCCAGTCCGGCACGACCGGGACGCCCGACCGGCCGAGGGCAGCACCAGTTGGCGTATGGGCGCCAAGCACTGCCTTTTTTTCAGGCGAGGTGCCGACGGCCCCGGCGCGCACGGACACATCCAGATGCGCGCTCGCAATCGTTAGGACGCCGACACACGCAGCGAGCGCCACAGGGGTTGCTAGCTTTCTGACGATTCCATCGATCACGATTTCCCCTCTTTGCTCAGTTCCATGACTGAACACGTCGAGACATTGTCAATGTGACCGTATGCACGCGCTTCGCCACCTCCGGGAGTTGTGAATCGGGGAATCGGTGTTGAGAGTACGACGGATACGGCAGATAGTCGCGGTTCGGTAAGCCGATTCCTGTCTAAGTCTCGACGGTGTGTCGGTTTTCCGACAGTTATGGCTGGCGGCAAGGCTTCGCTACCACCACTTCACGTCCACCAACTCGTTGCAGCGGAATCAGATCGAACGCAGGTTCGCCGAAACTACGCGCAAATGCATTCGCCGGGACCGATTGTGCCGATCCGCTGAACTTTGTTGGTCCAGGACGAATCGCAAGCTTTCAGCATTGGCGAGCCCTAACATGTTGCGCCGGCATTCGGATTAGGAAAAGCGTCGTCGCTGTCTTCGTCACTTCGATCTAGGCATGCAAAATCTTTCTCAATCAGGAGTGCAAGTGAGCCGAGGTTCCCCAGACTGATATCTTCGGCGATTCCGACCTGCTCAGTGATCCCCCAGACGTTTGCCTGATCGGCAGGTATCAAAACTGCCACTCTGTTCTCCGTGTATTGAACGGTCGGCCTTCTAACCAAGCGATCCTGTTGTAAGGCATAGGTGAACCTCGCGCATGCCTCTGGCGCGAACCGAATTGTTTCCTCCAGGCAGTCGCCTTCGAGAAGCTTCGATACTTCTGAGCGCGATATCCTTAATCGCAAGGAGTTTCCCTTGATTCGCAGCTTCATTCCCCCACTCCTACCGCCGTCGATGTATATCCATCGACGCGCTCACTACCGTGATAAATATTGAAGTGACCGTCCCGCAGGAACCCCACGAGGGTGATGTCGAACTCCTTCGCCACGTCTACCGCAAGGCTCGATGGAGCTCCTACGGCTGCAACCATCGGAATCCCACCCATTAACGCCTTCTGCAGAAGCTCAAAGCTGACGCGTCCGGACAGCAAAAGCACGCGCTCTTGCAAAGGAGTGCGGTCCGCGAGGAACTCGGCGCCAATCACCTTATCCACTGCGTTGTGGCGGCCCACGTCTTCGCGAAGCGCCAATAAATCTCCGGTTGAATCGAAGAGCCCCGCGCCATGCAATCCGCCTGTCCGATCGAAGACGCCCTGTGAGGAGCGAAGGCGGTTTGGAAGGCTATAGAGCGTTTGCGCGTGCACTCTGAAGTTGTTTCTTGCGCGTGGCGGGCAGACCGTGCGCAAGGAGAGGAGAGACGCTTTGCCGCAAATACCGCAACTCGACGTCGTATAGAAATTGCGCTGCAGACTCGCCAGACTCACCGTTACATGTGTGGCCAGATGCACTCGGACAATATTCTGTTTGGAAGTGGGCCTGCTGGCATCCAAGATGAGCGAGAATTGCGCCGACTCGCTGACAGGATGACTTGCGTAGGCAATGTGCTCGATATCGTTTGTGTTCCGGACCACTCCTTCGGTCATCAGAAATCCAGCAGCGAGATCGAAGTCAGCCCCGGGAGTTCGCATCGTAATGGAAATCGATGTGGTCTGCCGCGAATTAGAAGGTCCATATGTAATTTGAATCTCGAGCGGTTCTTCTATCGCAAGCTGGTCCACCACTTGTCGCGACGCAAACTCGGTAACTTTTTCGACGGAGGTCTGCGATACGGGTTCATTGATCGCGATTGCGTGTGCGGCGGGGAAGGAGGCGTTCATGTTCTCATCTCCATAATTGCGGATATCACTTAGCACATTGAATTCTAGGCGGGGTTCGCGTCTCAGCGGTACCGGCGGAGCATCTACTTAAAAAGAATCTTCGCCATCATGCCCTTGTCCTCATGGCTAAGCAGATGGCAATGGAAGAGCGACACACCTCGGATAATAGGATCGGTGAAATCCATGATCAGATCAACATTTCCTTCAACGGGAACGTTAACAGTATCCAGCCATTCAGGCCGCTCGAGCCTGACTCCATTCTGAGCGTAAATGAGGAAGTGAACCTGATGAATATGGAATGGGTGCACTTCATGAGAATCATTCTTCACCCGCCAATGATGAAGCGCACCAATCGATACGGTTGTCATTGGTGGGTCTGATGGACTGTACTTCCTGCCGTTGATGTAGAAACCTTGCTTGTCCTCGCTGAAGTCAACCACAAAGTCAGGAGAACTGTCTTCCACCTGCGTCACGAGAGCTGGCGGCAAGGGCTCATAGAGAGGTTGTGCGGTGTCGACGGGCGGCTGACGAACTGCGGAGGCGGAAACACTGTTTACCAAGTCCGCGATCACCATTGCTGGATTGGGATCTCCATCTGTCCCGGTGTCAAAGCAGAGTGTTCGAAGTGACGCTCGGACTCCAGGTTTTGCTCCCCTAACGATCGTTTCCACTCTCCCAGCGGGAGGGACGAGAATATGAGATGCGAATTCGATGGGATGTGCGGGATTGTGGAAGGCGAGAGGCATTCCGTCCAGTGCGACAATCTCGAATTGCTCCCCATCAATCTGCAAGTCTGCGTAGAGATCCGGTGAGGCATTCACGATACGCCAGAATTGTCGCTCGCCGGTGGAGATCGCGATTTGCGGGCGAACCGCGCCGTTCAGCGTGAAGATTCGCTCCGGAACATCCGTCGAAGTACTACAGGATTTCGTTGACGCTTCGACTTGGGTCCTGAATTCAGCGGAGGTGGGATCGTCCTTGGCGACTACTCGGTCGCGCAGTACAAGTATCCGTTCCCGCATATGCCGGAGCTCTGGAACATATCGTTCAATGCCATCGATTACAATGGCGCCAGACATGCCATCGAGATCCTGTTGGTAGCTTTCCCCGTGAGGGTGCGGGTGATACCAGTAGAGGCCGGGTGGCTGATCCAATGGGATATTCACAACGTAGTGCAGGGACTGTCCCGGCATCGCCATCATGGTGATCACATCATCCTGAGGCGCGTCCGGCGATACATGAAGGCCGTGAAAATGCAGATTCGTCATGTTCATGCACGGGCCGTCGATGCACTGCTCGTGCGCTTCTGTTGACATTGCATTTGCGTATGTCAGCCGGATATCTTCTCCGGGTTTCGCTCAAATGACCGGCGGGTCTTCGCGTCCGTTAAAAGAGAAGGCGCCCTTTCCCGTGCGCGGATCGTTGATCGCAGTCAGGACGACAGGAGAACGTGCTTCCGGCGGGTTGGAAAGAAGCGGCGGCGAAGCAACAGTTCCTGGAGCGGAACCCGTTTGTGCCGCCAGCGCAACGCAGCCGAGCATTGCATGACAAAACAAGCAGGTGAGCAAATTCCTGGATGCGTTTGGAATGTGATGCGAGACCATGGTGCGTTCTCCCTAGTCTGCCCTGTCGTACCTCAGTTCTCCCTACTGCTACTGCCTCGATCGCGAAATCGCCAGGCTAAACGGACTTTGTGGCACGATTGATCGGTACTGAACAGGTCTTTTGCATAATTCATGCCATTCGGTTTCTCTTTTAGAATCAGCCGCCACTGGGAGCAAGCTGAAAGTCCGCCTGCGTTGCTGTCGAATATTCGACACGGAGCGACGGAGTGCAGGGCACCCGCGGTGGTGGGCTCCCGACGAGACTAGCAGCGTCAACTTATTATCCGCGGTTATTGCACTTGCGGATGCAAGCTCGGCGTCTGTTCTGGCAGATCGCTCATTTCGAGGTCGCCATTGAAAGATGGCCGAGAAATTCCGTGCCTCTGCATCTTGTAGATCAGTGTCGTGCGCTTCACACCAAGTCTGGCAGCTGCGCCTCTCTGTCCTCCGATGACCCACCCCGCAGCCTCGAGGGTACGCACGATCAGGGCTCGTTCGGAATCGATTAAGGTGGCTGGAGTCGGAACGACGCTGATGCGCCGGGTTTCGGAGGTCAGCAAAGGATTCGGAAGCACGCCACCTTCGGACAGAATCAATGCTCGCTCGATCAGGTTTTGCAATTCCCGAATGTTGCCGGGCCAGTCGTACGAGCAGAGATCCAACATCGTTTCCTCTGGGATATGGTCGATCTGCCGACCTACGCGGGTGCCCAAAACCTCGACAAAGTGCGCCACAAGAGCTGGAATATCTTCACGGCGCTCTCGTAGCGGCGGAAGCTGGACAGGAAATACATTCAGGCGAAAGTAAAGGTCACTGCGAAACTCGCCATTTCTCACCATCTTAGCCAGGTCGCGATGGGTTGCGGCAACGAGCCGAACATCCACCTGGTGAGTTCGACTGCTACCCAGGCGCTCGAATTCCTGTTCCTGCAATACGCGCAGGAGTTTGGGCTGCAGCTGCGGTGGAATATCGCCGACCTCGTCCAGGAAGAGGGTACCTTTATCGGCCAGCTCGAAGCGGCCCGGTTTCTGCGCTATTGCCCCGGTGAATGCCCCCTTCTCATGGCCAAAAAGCTCGCTCTCCAAAAGATCCAGCGGGATGGCAGCGCAGTTGAGCTTGACGAACGGGCGCCCGCACCGCGAACTGATATTGTGAATCGCGCGCGCGATCAGCTCCTTGCCGGTGCCGGTCTCACCCTGGATCAAAACAGTCGAACTGGTGGGCGCCACCCGCTTGACACCGTCCAGCACTGCCTCCAATGCAGGACTATTGCCAACAAGTTGCTCGAATTTGCGCGGGCGCAAGCCTTGGTCCCTGCCGCGATCGCCGCATCCAGGTTGTTCGGACGGCCGCAGGGGAAGACCGCTGCTCATCGTTTACCTTCCTTCTCGTCTCAACGCTCGAGAGCTGCACGGACACTTTCGACTAGAATTTCATCGTCAAATGGCTTGGGCAGGAATTCGACGGCGCCAGCCCGCAACGCCTGAAATCGCATTTCTTCATCGCCGTGGGCGGTAATAAAAATGGTGGGAATTTTGCAGCGTTCGGCATTCAGCCTGGCCTGCAGCTCTAAACCGGACATTCCCGGCATACGAATATCTGTGATGAGACACGCCGTCTCCTGTTGATGGCCGGACTCGAGAAAGTCTTCTGCCGACTCAAATGTGCGCGAAGAAAATCCAGCAGATCTCAGCAGTTCCTGCAGCGTGCCGCGTACCGAATCATCATCATCGACGATCGCTACGAGCTTACTTTCCTTATGACAACTCATGAGACAAACTATGCGCCCGCGAGAAAGGCGGCGCAATCATACGTTGGTATGAGCATCGGTTGGCATAGTGCCTTCCTTCGGCGTCTCGACGGGAATGGGCAGAGTGAAGGAAAGAGTAGCGCCGTGCGGCGAGTTGTCGGCTGCCCATAAGCGGCCCCCGTGGGACTCGACGATGGAACGGCTGATGCGAAGTCCCATGCCGATGCCATGAGGCTTGGTTGTAAAGAATGGATCGAATATTTTGTCCTTCTGCTGCTGCGGTAGTCCCACGCCCGTATCGCTAATCGAAATCATCAGATGTCGATCTTCGGCCAGTCGCGACTGGATCGCGAGCTCGCGTGCCTGATCGATTTCTTTCATTGCATCGACGCCGTTCATAATGAGGTTCATCACGACCTGCTGCACTTGCACTGGGTCAGCCATGATCCGGGGAAGATCGGCGTCAAGTTCGGTGCGGACCGAAACGGAATACCGATTCGTTTCGCTTCGCAGAAGCGCGAGCATCTCTCGAATGAGTTCATTGACATCGGCCAATTGCCGCTTCGATTCGCCCTTCTTCAAAATGGACCGGATGCGATTGATAATGTCCGCGGCACGCTTGGCATTTCGAATGGCCCCCGCCGCAGCCTCGCGCGCCTCTGCCAGGTCCGGTTCATCTCGCGTAAGCCAGCGAACGCAGGTGCTGGCGCCGTTGACCGCGGCGGTAATCGGCTGATTGACTTCGTGCGCCAGAGACGCAGTCAACTCTCCCATGGTGGTCATGCGGCTGGCATGAGCCAGATCCGCCTGCGCCTCGCGCAACCTCTCCCTCTCTTCCTCCGCCTGCCTACGCTCGGTGACGTCGATTATGGTGCCTACATATTCAACGAGATCGCCGGTTGGGCCGAGAACAGGATGGCCTAGCGACTGAGCATATCTAATTTCGCCACCTGGGTGAACGATTCGGTAATCGAATTTGAAATCCTGCTTTTTACGCACTGCTCTCTCAATCGCCTCCGTGACTCGGGCTCGATCGTCCGGATGCATGCGCTGAATCAGTGATTCAAATCGAGGCTGCCCCTCTTTCGGGTCAAAGCCTTGAACGCGATAGCATTCCTCTGACCAGTACCTGATGTCGCCCGGCGGCGGACTCCATGCCCAACTGCCGGTGTGGCTCAGCCTCTGTGCCTCGGCTAAATAGGCCTGGCTCAGGCGTAGTTCCGCCTCCACTCGGTTGTGCTCCGCAATTTCACTTCTCAGGTTGTCGTTCAATCGCGTTAGTTCTACCGTTCGCTCCGCGACTTTGAGTTCGAGCTGATTTCGTCCCCTCACGACTTGCATCATGAGCAAGGCAAAGACCAGAAACACAAGATCGAATAGAAGGCGAGACTCGGTGCTGGTTTGGGGATCGAAGAGAAGGTCACGGACGACAGACGACATCAAAGCCGCGAGGACGCCGGGCCCGTTGCCGGCATACCAAAAGGTGACAGCAATTGCGGACAGTGCAAATAAGCCGAAGGTCTGCGGTACATGGAAATACATGAACGCACTGGCCAGGCCAAGAGCGGCCGCCACCGAGGCCACGGCGAATCCGTAACGCAAAGTTGCGGACCACGCTGACCTGGCAGCCCAGTTCATCTTGCCCGGAAAAGCCATTTCGAGAATCTCCTTTGTCCAGCCGCCGCGAGATACTACTTTTCCCTGACCGGAAGCTCGAGCTTGGTCGCCATTCGAACCAGTTCCGCAAGCGATTCGGCTTGCATCTTCTTCATCACTTGCCCACGCTGGATCTTTACGGTGATTTCGCTGGTCCCGAGCTCAAAAGCGACCTGTTTGTTGAGCATGCCTGAAACCACCAGGTTCATGACCTGGCGCTCGCGTGGGGACAGCGATTCATAGCGCTCTCGCAGTTCAGCAATCTCGCCCAACTGATAGCGCGTGGCGCGGTCGCGGTCGAAGGCCTGCTCAATCGCATTCAACAGTTGCTGATCGAGGAACGGCTTGGTCAGGAACTCCACGGCTCCGGATTTGATGGCTTTGACCGTCATCGGAATATCGCCGTGCCCGGTAATGAAGACGATGGGAATGTGCATGCCAGCGTCCGCCAGTTTCCTCTGCAGTTCCAAACCATCGACTCCGGGAAGGGAAACGTCCAGAACGAGGCAACTCGGTCCGTTCGGCGCCTCGTTACATAAGAATTCTTCCGCCGTCGCAAAGGATTCAGAGCGCAGCCCCGCCGCCTTGAGAAGGCCCTGGATGGACATGCGCACCTCTACATCGTCGTCAATCACGAACACTGTAGGAGTGCCCGGAAGCGCCATTCGTGACTCCAGCACGAGGTCTGTCGGATGGCGGACGCCGCGTCGAATATTCGACGAGCGAGACGGACTCCGCGGGGAACCGACCTTCCCTCCGATTGAAGTATATCGCTGAAACAACGCGGTCAATCAAATTTTGGAGGATTGGCAAACGGCGTGCAATCATGCAATTCGTTGTTGGCAGAGAGAGTGACGGAAAGCAAAGCAAGAGCAACAGCCGCGCATCGAGCGCAAGCAGAACCCTGTTGTACTTATTCGCGAAAGAACCCAAGAGGAGACAGTATGACTGAGCGAGACAGGATGATGAGCAATGACGGTGTCAGCCGGCGATTGTTTTTGGGGAAGGCCTCGGCCGCCCTGGCAGCGGCAGCAAGCCTTCCCGTTCTGGCTGCGGCGCAGCAGACGAAGGACATGAGCGGAGAGACGCACACCGGCGTCAATGAGCAGGAGTTGGGGCCTCAGAACCCGGTCCTCGAGGCCGCAGAGCCTGATTCGGTGTATCCGCCGACGACCGATGCAGGTGGCCAGCCTCCGTTCAAGTACCCGTTTGCCATGTCGCACAGGCGCATCGAATCGGGCGGCTGGACCAGGCAGGTAACAGTGCGCGACTTCCCACTGTCGAAGAAAATGGCCGGCGTGGAGATGCGCCTGATCTCTGGCGGCGTCCGCGAACTGCACTGGCATCTGAGCGCCGAGTGGGCTTTCATGACCTACGGGAGCGCGCGCATCACGGCAGTGGACGCGAATGGCCGCGCGTTTATCGAGGACGTGAATGAAGGCGATCTCTGGCTGTTCCCGGGCGGCGTACCGCACTCGATTCAGGGCTTGGGGGAGAATGGCTGCCAGTTCCTGCTGGTGTTCAACGACGGCAACTTCAACGAGTTCGATACGTTCCTCGTGACCGACTGGCTGCATCACACGCCGAAGGAAGTGCTCGCGAAAAACTTCAACGTTCCGGAGTCGACTTTTGATAACGTGCCGCCGCGGGAGAAGTTCATCTTCGCGAGCGAATTGCCTCGCCCGTTGGACGAGGAGAAGAAACAGGTTTACGCGGGCAGTGGTCCCGTTCCCAATACGTTCGCCTTCTTCACAGGTAAGATGGAACCCACCAAAGTGACGGCTGGCGGTAGCGTGAAGATCGTCGACCGCAACAACTTCCCGGCCACCGACATTGCCGCGGCGATCGTAACGGTGAAGCCCGGCGGCTTGCGGGAGCTGCACTGGCACCCGAACGCGGATGAGTGGCAGTACTACGTGAAGGGCACAGCCCGAATGACCGTCTTTATTGCCGGGGCGGAGGCCCGCACCATGGACTTCCACGCCGGCGACGTAGGCTACATCGAGCAGTCGCAGCCGCACTACATCGAGAACATTGGCGAAACCGATCTGGTGTTTCTTGAAGTATTCCCGACGGCCGAATACCAGGATATTTCGCTGGGTGAGTGGCTTGCCCACACGCCGTCGCGCCTGGTGAACGAACACCTTGGCACTGGTGAAGACTTCCTGGCGAAGATCAGCAAAACGGAAATTGTCATCACTCCGGATAAGTAAAGCGGAATCAATTTAGACCCAGATGGAATTCCGGAGTCGCGCGCAACGCACGGCCACGGGGCGCCCCAGGGGAGGTGTGCTTTGCGTAAATTTGTAGAAGTTATGAGGGCTCTTCGGTTCTGGTCAGCGTTTGCGCGGGTCTGGATCTTGGTCGCAATTTCCTGGTTCGCCTCTTCCGGGTTGGCGCAGCAGGCGCTCTATCCACTGAAGGAAGGTATTGTCCAGCCCTTTCACAATACCGATATTCCCAAGTGGATGACGCTGGACATGGAACTGCGTGGGCGCACGGAAGAGCAGACTTCGCTGGGGTACGTCTCGGGCAAGGATCGCTTGTATGAGCTTACCCGCGTATGGGGCGGCATGACGGTGGTCCCGACGAATTGGCTGACGTTCTATGCGCAGTTCATGGATCTGCACGCGCTCGGGCTTCCGCTGCGTGATACGGCGGCGAACATGCGCGACACTTTCGACCTGAGGCAGGGCTATCTCGATTTCCATTACAAGCCGGTGCAGTTCATGGTGGGCCGCCGGGAGTTGCGGATCGGCGACGAGCGCGTGGTTGGTATCAGTGACTGGACGAACACCAGTCGTACCTGGGACGGGTTCTACGTGCGCGTCGGGAATGTCAACCAGCTGAATCTTTTCAGCACCTCTGTGGTCACGGTTCATCCCGCCAGCCTTGACACGCACGGCGCGGGCCTGATCTTCCATGGCGTGAACGCGAAATTGTCAACGTACGTGCCGCGTACCACGATTGAGCCGTTCGTCCTGCTTCTTGCTTTGCCTCGCGTTACAAGCCAGCAAGGAGTGGTTGGCAATCAGACCGAGGTGACCTTTGGCTCGTACTACGAGGCAAAACTGCCGCTCGGGTTCGATTCGTCTGGCACTGGAGATTTGCAGCGCGGCAGCTACAGCAACGATTCGATCCATGCAGGCGCGGCGATCGTGCGCGGCGGCTATGGGACGAAGCGCTTACCATGGCAGCCGCACCTCGAGGCGGAGTATGACTACGCGACCGGTAATACGCATACAAATCCCGATCGCATCGGTACCTACAATCAGCAATATCCCAGCAACCACAATGCATTCGGCCTCGTCGACTTGTTCGGCTTCCAGAACATCAAGCAGCGTCGGTTGAACTTGCAGTTCACGCCGCGCAGCGACCTCTTGATGCTCTTCCAGGGCGGATCGCTACACGCGGCGACGGTCCACGATGGCATTTACTCTGGCGCCGGCGCGACCTTAGTTGCAGCGCCGACCGGTGGATTCAAAAGCGACGATATCGGCAGCGAGTTCGATGCTTCGGCGAAGTACATTTACCACAAGTCATTCGTTACCAATATTGGCGTTGGTCACTTCTTCCCCGGCGAGGTCATGACGAGCGAAAACCATGGCGCTCCGCTGACGTATGCCTATGTGGGGTTCACGTATCGCTTCAAGGTCGAGCACTAGAGCGCTGCAATGCTCGTAAACCTGGACGAAAGTGAGCAGGTGCCGACAGTCGATCTGCGTTTCAGGACGTCCCGAAAAATCGGCGATCTTGTGGGCACCTGAATCAACGATCAGTAGGGAAGACGAATCCGAACCTCCCAATTGCTAAAGACTTAACACACGGCACGAACCAGAAACGATTAGTTCGATGCCGTGTATGCGGTCACTACCAAAGACTGTCAGATGGCGGACGCCGTGTCGAATGCTCGACGCGTGAAGCGGGCGCCGCGGGACCCACCGTTTCTTCCGGCTGAAGTATATCGCTGAAACTACACAGCTAAATCATGCCGGATTGATTGGCAAACTGCGTGCACATAACGAAGCAGCGGGAGGTATGAACAGCATGCAAGCGCGACACGTGCCCATCAGCGAAGAGCAGAACCCCGCCGTCCACATTCGCGAACAACACATGGTTGAACTGCAAGAGGCGGTTTCGCAATATCTGCCCTCGCTTTACAGAAGGGCCTATCGTTTCGTGGGCGACCCACACGACGCTGAAGATGCGGTCCAGGATGCACTCTTGTCGGCCTACAAGCACCTGGATCAGTTCAGAGGGAACTCGAAGATGACCACCTGGCTAACTGCCATCGTTACGAATTGTGCTTTGACGCAATTGCGCAGGAGGCCGCGCCAACCGCATGTGTCTCTAGACGAACGGTTGGATGAAGAGCAGGACTATTGTGTTTCAGACAGATTGGCAGACGCCAAACCAAGCCCTGAGCATGAGTGCATTGGGTCGGAATTGCACGGGCACCTTCTGCAGTTCGTAACTGAGCTCGCGCCGTCCGTACGCAAAGTGATTCAGTTGCGCTACCTGGAGGATAAGACGACGGGCGAAGTAGCGCACATTCTGGGTCTGGCGGACGGGACAGTGAAATCCCACGCCTCCCGGGCGCGCACGAAACTCGGGCAGCAAATGCGGAGGCTCTAAACAGGAGTGAGTTGCGCAAATGAGCGAGAGAGCACCTTCGGAGAACCGTCCGGGAGGACTAATTAAGCCAGCACGACTGATGTTCTCGGCTTTCGAGGAGCTCACGAACGTCGTGCGACTCGCGAGCTTCGCGCTGGTTCTGACGGCCTTGTTTCTTTTCGCTCCCTCGTTGCGAGCCATAACGGCAGACCAGTCGGTTGATGCGCCCAATCTCCCCGATGCGCCCGAGCCGCAGTCCGTCGTATCCACCCCCGTTCTTCAGCCGGATCCCGGTCGCCAGGAAACCTCAGCCTGCGACCCCGCTAACTCTCTACCGCTCACGCGATCCGAAGACCCCGGAGTCGTAAACGCAGCCCCTCCCCGCCGCACCACCTGTCGGTTCAACTGGTACGAGCGCTTCGCCAAGGGCCCGCAGCAGAAGCCCCTCACCCCTGGCGACAAGGGCTGGCTCGCCGCCCGTAACTTCCTTGACCCGTTCAGCCTGGTCGCTGTCATCGGTGAAGCTGGCATTTCGGTCGCCGCCGATAGCCACTCCCCCTACGGCCCAGGCATGCCCGGTTTCGGGCGTTCCGCCGGCGTGGGCATCACCGAGGACATGACCGGCGAGTTCTTCGGCACCTTCCTAATCCCCTCTCTCGCCCATCAGGACCCGCGGTACTACCGCATGGAGCACGCCACCGTCCGCCGCCGTATTGGTCACGCCATCATGCAGGTCTTCTGGACTAGAAGTGACAACGGAAAGGGAATGCTCAATTACGCCAACCTGGGCGGCTTCGCTTTTGACGAGGCCATAGCCGATCTCTACGTCCCTGGCCGAACTACCAATCTCGGAGCCACGGTCGACCGCTACGCTATCGACGTGGCCTCCGCCCCCATTGGGAACTTCGTCGAGGAATTCCTCCCAGACGTAGCGAGCCACATCCATGTCCAGATTGCCCTGATCCAGCGAATCATCAACCAGCTCGCCGAGACACAGCCCGGCGGGCGCATTTAGTCACAGGCTTGAATCCGGCTTCAGATTCCTGACTCGAAGCCTGTCTCTAACCAAATTCGAATCACAAGCAGCTCAGTGAGAGGTTTGAATTATCCTTCGACAACTTGCCTGAGGCGGAATTTAGACACTCGTGTCGGATTGCTGTCATAGCGGAACAGAAAGCCACTTGTAAGGCCTCAATAAGTCAGCAATCTAGCCTCTTACACGTTTGGTTGCTGAATTGCTTTCTTGCTCAGGTAGATAGGCTTCGATTATCACGCTCACACAAGTGAGATAGATTCGGAGCATTTGCGTGTTGACGACGAACATCATCGAGTAGGTCGGAAAGAAAAGGAGATGCGATGAGTTATGCAGCGGATGCAAAGCGATATGACGGGGCTCAGTTCAAGCGGGTTGGACGATCAGGGATCGTCCTGCCCCCGATTTCCCTTGGACTGTGGCAAAACTTCGGTGGCGTCAACGTCTTCGAGACCGGCCGGGCAGTGATTCGGCGCGCTTTCGATCGCGGTGTGACGCACTTTGATCTGGCGAATAACTATGGTCCGCCATACGGCTCTGCTGAAGAGAACTTCGGGGAGATTCTGCGGAAGGACTTTCGCAGACACCGCAATGAACTTTTGATCTCGACAAAAGCGGGGTGGGATATGTGGCCGGGCCCCTACGGCGAGGGCGGCTCGCGCAAATATATGCTCGCGTCGCTGGACGAAAGTTTGGCGCGAATGGGACTCGACTATGTTGACATTTTCTATTCTCATCGGCCCACCGTGGATGTTCCGTTGGAAGAAACCATGGGTGCGCTGGCTCAGGCAGTGCGGCAGGGCAAGGCGCTTTATGCAGGTATTTCGTCGTATGGTCCTGAGCGGACGCGCGAAGCGGCACAAATTCTAAAGAGCGAAGGGGTCCCTCTGTTGATTCATCAGCCCTCCTATTCGATGTTGAATCGATGGGTAGAAAAGGAACTTCTCGACACATTGGAAGAGCTCGGCGTCGGCTGCATCGCGTTTTCTCCTCTGGCCCAGGGACTTTTAACGAATAAGTACCTGAACGGGGTCCCTGTAAACTCACGGGCAAAGGACGGTGTCTGGTTCCAGAAGGAATTCTTGAGCGAAGACAATCTCAAGCGAGTGCGGGCCCTGAACGAAATTGCCAATGGACGCGGACAGTCATTGGCACAGATGGCGATCGCATGGGTGCTGCGAGATAAGAGGATCACCTCGGCACTGATCGGAGCGCGGAACGTGGAGCAGCTTGATAATTCGCTCGACGCTTTGAAGCTGCTGCAGTTCACGAATGCAGAGCTCAAGGAGATCGATCGCTACGCGCAAGATGGATCGATTGACCTTTGGAAAGAGGCCAGGCAGGAGGCGGCTTAGCGAGCGCCATCCAATAATGCAACCGGCGCATAACCGTCGCTGCCATTGATATTGATGTTGCGTTTCGCGTGGCCGCGCAGTCAAGAACGTATTCCTTTCAAACCTGAGAACAAACCTGTGGAGCTTAAGTATGCGATCCTCGTCCATTGCCATTCTAGCCGCCGCAGCAATGCTTATTCCTGTGGCGCTTCCGGCACAGCAGACAATCACCGGCCAGGCCGCGTTCGCCGATTGGAGTCAGCAGCAGCCCGGCGTGCGACGCAAAATCACTCTCGCCGACTTGCCCCAGCCCAATCCCGCGGAGGCAGTCAACAACACGCCCCATGTGATCCCGCGTCCCGCCGACGCATGGCCCATCGCCCCAGCCGGATTCAAAGTCACGCTTTATGCGGGCGGCGACTCCACTCCCATGCAGCGAGCGGACAACAAGCAGTTCATGACCCTCAGCGGCGGCACTTTCACCATGCCGCGCCTCATTCGCATCGCCCCCAATGGCGATCTCTTTCTTGCTGATTCCGGAGCTGGAACAATCTTCATCCTTCGCGGCGTTGGCCCCGACGGCAAAACTGCCCAGATAGAAAAGTTCGCCACCGGCCTGGATCATCCCTTCGGCATCGCCTTCTATCCCGTCGAGAATCCAAAATATGTATATGTAGGCAACGCAACCACCATCCAGCGATTCCCTTACCACTCCGGTGATCTGCACGCCACGGGACCGGCCGAAACCATCGTCCCTGATATCCCCGGCTACGCGCAGCTCACCGGCGGAGGTCACTGGACCCGCGACGTTGCCTTTACCAAAGACGGCCAGCACATGCTGGTCTCTGTGGGTTCCGGCTCCAACGTGGACGATGCGGACACCCACCCGAGGGAGTTCCACCGCGCCGATGTCCTGGAATATGCACCCGAAGGCAAGTTCATCGAGGTTTACGCCCACGGCATTCGCAACTGTGTTGGCGAAGCGATCAATCCAATTACCGGTCAACTCTGGTGCTCCACCAACGAGCGCGATAACCTGGGCAATCATCTTGTGCCCGACTATGTCACCTCTATAAAAGAAGGTGGCTTCTACGGCTGGCCCTGGTATTACATGGGCGGGCATCAGGATCCGCGCCTGCCGAAGCCGTGTGCCAACGGCACCGGCCCTAACGCTCAGGCTCCGGCGCTCACTGCAGACGAGGCCAAGTCCTGCAAGCGTGTTGATCTTTCCTCAAAGGTGATCACCCCGGATGTCCTGGTCCAGCCTCATATGGCTTCGCTTGAGATGGTCTTCTATCCAAGCCAGAAAAAGGATTTTCCAGCTGACTACGACGGCGATGCCTTTGCCGCAGAGCACGGCTCTTGGAACCGAAAGAACCGCGCCGGCTACGAAGTTATCCTTATCCCCATGCACGACGGCCACGCCGACGGCAGCTACGAGGACTTCCTCACCGGCTTCGTCACGAAAGACGGCCAGGTCTGGGGCCGTCCTGTAGGTGTAGCGATCGCTAAAGACGGCAGCTTGTTCGTCACAGACGACGGCTCGCGTAGTGTCTGGCATGTGACCTACGTCGGAAAATAAGCCCCGGTCTTTGTGGCCGACGTTTGATGGATCGGCAGTGTGTCATTCCCGCTGCCGAACGTCGCCCCGCCGCGTCCAGGGCCCAATGGGCTTGGGAACAATCTTCCCGAGTCAAGACGTGGTGGGGCGCGAAACAAACATGCAGGGAGATGTCATGAATTATCAATCGATTCGCGTCGTCCGTCCGGGACAGCTAGACTCTGCGACGGCTCAAACGCCCGGATCGCAGAGGTTTGCGGCCATCCATGCAGGAGCCGGCATTGAATCGCCTATGTGGGGAGGCATGTTCCTGGTCGAACCGGGAGCTCGCACAGGAATCCATCACCATGGAGAGCAACATACTATCGCCTATGTGCTCAGCGGATCTTCGTATGTTCGGTGGGGTGAGCGGGGTGAGTTCAATGCGACGCTGCAAGCAGCGGACTTCCTCTACGTTCCAGCGTGGCTTCCGCACCAGGAGATCAATCCTTCCAGCGACGTCTCATTCCAATGGGTTGTTGTCCGCAGCACTTCCGAACCCATCGTCGTGAATCTGCCCGATGACTTCTGGAGTGATATCGGCTTAGGTGATGTGCATCCGCGAATTTCCGGCTGACAACATTTTGCGTCGTAACGCCCGCGAATGCACCCGTGTTGGCTTTCCTCAGCCGCCGGTGTGGCCGAGCCATGACGGATTCTGGATTGTCCCGTCAAAATGCGAGCTGGTCTTGAAGAGTTCAAACTTCCCGGTCATCGCGGCGTCCTTTGTTTTAGCAAGAATCGCTGCCACTTGCTGCCTGTCCATGGGCTTAAAGCTTTCGACGGCCTGAAACACCTGATCGAGGATTGCTGGAGAGTCGATCCCGGTGATGACCACCGACGCCGGCGAATTCAGTCCGAAGTGCAAGGCCTCCATGGGAGTCACTGTCTTGCTTTCGAGGATGAAGTGATCTCCAAAGGTCTTCATGGCAAGTATGGCAGTGCCATGCTCCTGCGCCACCGGCGCAACCCCATTCAGAAACGATCGGAAATGCGCATCCATCACGTTGATGGGCATCTGCACGGTGTCGAAGTGAAACGCGTGCTGGTCGGCAGTCTCAAACATGCGCAGGTGCACGCTGGGATCTTTGTGCCCCGTGAACCCGATGTAGCGAATCTTACTCGCTTGTTTTGCTTCCTGAACAGCCTCGATGGCCCCGCCAGGGGCGAAGATCACGTCCGGATCGTCGAGGCGAATAACCTCATGAAATTGCAGTAAATCGATCGTGTCCGTTTGCAGGCGTCCCAGCGATTCCTCAATCTGCCTGGCAGCGGTGTTCTTATCCCTGCCGTCGATCTTGGTCATCAGAAAGACCTTTTGCCTGTATCCATCGCGGAGCGCCTGGCCCATCCGGACCTCGCTGATGCCACCGTTGTAGTCCCAGCAGTTATCCATAAAGGTGATTCCGCGATCGATTGCGGTGCGAAGCAATCGGATGCTCTCATCGGGGTCCTGCTGCTTCCCAAGGTGATAACCGCCTATGCCGATCGCGGAAACTCGTTCGCGTGTGCGGCCAAGCTCGCGGTAAATCATGTTCGGGGACTCAGGACGCTGGGTGGCGGGGGAAGGCTGAGTGCTTTGCGCGCCCGCAGACGCAACTGATCCTGCAGCAGCAACAGTGGCCGTCCATAAGAAATCTCTTCGGTCCATGCAAAGCTCCTCTCGAGAAGGTTCTGTTCACTCAGATGCAGGCGAGACCGCAGAAACCATGCGAGTTGTGCGATGTCGACCTTTACTGATTTGGAGTCTCGCAGTGTCTAGACGTCGATGTCCCCGATACCCGTTAGTCCTCGGCCTCTGATCCTTGAGCGATGACATACGGAGTTATTGCAGCCAAATCCAAGTCGCCCTTTGCGGAAACATTAGCGGCAAGAACAGATTGGGCGAGTGATGCTGCGGGCAGATCGGCACCGGAGATCGTCGCGGCGTCCATCACCAGAGCCATGTCCTTGCTCATCAGCCGCAACGGGAACTCCGGAGAATAGTCTCCGTCCCTGATCTTCCGGATTTTCCCCTCCATTGCCGGAGCTACCACCGCCGTCTTGGAGAGGACATCGAGCAGGACATTCCGATCAATCTGAAGATGCTCTCCGAGCGAAACTGCTTCAGCGATTGCCTGCATATCAAGGCCCAGGAGAAGGTTGACGACTAGTTTCATTTGAACGCCTGAAGAACCGGGTCCAATCAAGAACCACTGCCGGGCGATCGACTCGAAGATAGGGACACATTGCTCGAAGGTCTCTTTGTCACCGCCGGCGAGCAGTGTAACCGTTCCGGCTTCGACCGCGGGCGTCGATCCAGAGATGGCCACATCGAGAAATTTGACGCCTCTTGTACGAGCCTCCTGATGTAGGCGGCGCGACAATTCCGGCGAGATCGTGCTCATCTCGAGGATAACGGCTCCGGGATTTGCCGAAGCAAAGACACCGCCGTCTTCGAAGTAGACGGACCGAACAGCGGCATCGTTTGCCAAGGATGAGAGAATTACATCCGATTCAGCTACAAGCGCCCCAATTGATGGTGCTGTAGCTATCCCCCATTCGTTTAGCTCTTCTGCGGGCCTTGGACTGCGGTTCCATGCTCGAACATGCCATCCGAATGAATCCAGGCGCCGCGTGAGCCGGCTTCCCATCAATCCGAGGCCGATGAATCCAACTTGAGCGTTGAGCTTGTCGAGTAATGCTGCCGGCATAAACGTAATCTCCCTGGCAAACGGTTCGCTTCTGGAGGCGATCCATCTGCAACTGTGTGTTGCACGTGCCGCGCCATTCAAGATGAATTCGGACCGATTCAGAATCAGCAGGTTCAGGGGATCGCTTGAAGGATGCTACCCACTGCTGTCGGAGTTTCGACACTCCATGGCGGAAGGCCGTCACGATCGGTCAAATCGACTCCCAAAGCCTTTCGTATGCAGGGATTAATTGTCGAAGCGAGTGGCCTTGAAACTGCTAATTGCATAATGAGGAAATGGCACAGAGTCCAGCCGAAACCGGACGAGAGAAAGCTTTCTGCTTGACGACCGTGGGCATAGTCGACTTCATTCTTTCGAACATCGTGGATTTCGATGTCAAACAACTCGGCATTTTGTTCAAGCTATGTGGCCCGATGACTAGCTCTGAGAATTGCCTCTCAAATTAACTTTACGGGCTTTTACCTCATGGAATACCATCGAAAACTTATCGCGGAGGGTGGACAACTATGACAGTCACGATTGATGGCCGGCCGCAGGATATCCACGCCGGAGAACGCTTGATCGACCTTATCGACCGTTGCGGGATCGAAGTTCCACACGTTTGTTATCACCCCCAGCTTGGACCGATCCAGACCTGCGATACCTGTATGGTCGAGGTCGACGGCAAACTAGCAAGAGCCTGTGGGACTATGGCGGCCGAGGGCATGAACGTCGTGACGTCTTCTCCGCGCGCTGACGCAGCGCAACGCGAAGCTTTTGACCGCATCCTCGGCAATCACATGCTCTATTGCACGGTCTGCGACAACAACAACGGAAACTGCACCATTCATAACACGACGAAGATGCTTCACGTCGAACATCAAGAAATTCCCTACAAGCCCAAGCCCTACGAAGTGGATATATCCAACCCCTTCTATCGTTACGATCCCGACCAATGTATCCTTTGCGGCCGTTGCGTTCAGGCCTGCCAGACCCTTGAGGTGAATGAGACGCTGAGTATCCGGTGGGAGGATGAGCACCCCCGTGTTTTGTGGGATGGTGGCGCTCCGATCGGCGAATCGAGTTGCGTCTCGTGCGGACACTGCGTGACTGTTTGCCCCTGCAACGCGCTGATGGAAAAGTCGATGCTTGGAGAGGCTGGCTACATGACCGACCTGCCTAAGTCCGCGCTTGATGGCATGATCGATGTGGTCAAGGGCATTGAGCCGGAGATGGGATACGGCTCCATTATGAAAGTTTCCGAGATCGAATCGCATATGCGCGAGTCGCGCACCAAGATAACCAAGACCGTCTGTACTTATTGCGGAGTCGGCTGCAGCTTCGATGTCTGGACCAAAGACCGTCACATTCTGAAAGTAGAGCCTTTGGAGGGGCCGGCCAACGGAGTTTCGACCTGCATTAAAGGCAAGTTTAGCTGGGGGCACATCAACAGTCCGGACCGGCTCACCAAGCCACTCATCCGCGAAGGGGACGCTTTCCGCGAGGCTACCTGGGATGAAGCACTGACTCTTGTGGCGCGCAGGTTCACCGAAATCAAGGCCGCTACTGGCCCCGACTCGCTGGCTTTCATCTCATCTTCCAAGTGCACGAACGAAGAAAGCTATCTGATGCAAAAGCTGGCGCGCGCGGTTATTGGAACCAATAACATGGATAACTGCTCACGCTATTGCCAGGCGCCTGCGACCACGGGTCTCTTCCGGACAGTTGGCTATGGCGGAGACTCCGGTTCGATCACCGATATTGAGAAAGCCGGGCTGGTTATGATCGTCGGCAGCAATACCGCCGAAAGCCACCCGGTGATCGCAACGAGAGTGAAACGCGCACACAAGATGCACGGCCAGAAACTGATTGTCTCTGACCTGCGCAAGAACGAGATGGCGGAGCGCGCCGACGTATTCCTCCATCCACGCCCCGGAACCGATCTCATCTGGCTCTCTGCGGTGACCAAGTATATCCTCGACAACGGACTAGCCGACCAGAAATTCATCGATCAATGGGTCAATGGCGCCGCGGAGTTCAAAAGGAGCCTGGAGTCGTTTACGTTCGAAATGGCCAGCGAACGGTGCGGACTTCCTATTGAAACCCTGACAAAAGTTGCGCATATGATTGCGGAGGCCAAAGGAGTCTGCGTTCTCTGGGCCATGGGCGTTACGCAACATTCCATGGGCTCCGATACCTCGACGGCTATCTCTAACCTTCTTCTCGCTACTGGCAATTACATGAAACCGGGAACCGGCGCATATCCCCTGCGAGGACATAACAACGTGCAGGGAGCCAGCGATCACGGCGCGATGCCGAACTTCTTCCCCGGCTATCAGGACGTAGCTGATTCGGCGATTCGGGCCAAGTTTGAGAAGGCGTGGAACGTTACCTTGCCTCCTAAGCCGGGACTCGACAACCACATGATGATCGACGCCATCCACGAAGGCAAACTCAAGTCGATGTATGTCTTCGGCGAAGAGATGAGCCTGGTGGATTCCAACGCGAACTACGTTGCGGATGCGCTGTCCAAGCTCGATTTCTTCGTAATGCAGGAGATGTTTTTCAGTGAGACCTGCCGCTTTGCGAACGTGGTTCTGCCCGCCAGCCCGAGTTTGGAAAAGGATGGAACCTTCACCAGCACCGAGCGACGCATCCAGCGCCTTTATCAGGCTCTTGAGCCTCTGGGAGAAAGCCGTCCAGACTGGATCATTATCCAGGACATTGCCAATCGGCTTGGCGCAGGCTGGAAGTACGAGCACCCCTCTCAGATTTACGACGAGATCGCAGCCCTCACTCCGCTGTTTGCCGGCGTCACGTACGAGCGCCTGGAAGGTTATAAGACACTTCAGTGGCCGGTGGCTGAGGATGGCAGCGACCAGCCCCTGCTGTACACAAAGAACTTCGATTTTCCCGACGGCAAGGCAAGGTTCTACCCCGTTCCCTGGTCGGAGCCTACCGATCAGCAGGATGCCGAGTACGACCTGCACCTGAACAACGGGCGCCTTCTGGAACACTTTCATGAAGGCAACATGACTTATCGTACTGAAGGTATTCGCGAAAAGACTCCGAGCACCTTTATTGAAGTTTCGCCAGAGCTTGCCAGCGAACGGGGAATCCAGACGGGCAGTTGGTTGCAGTTGACTTCGCGCTATGGCAAGGTGCGAGCTCAAGCCGAAGTGACGACAAGAGTGGCGGGTAAAGAGCTGTATATGCCCATGAACTCCACCGATGAGGCTGTGAACCGTCTCACCAGCAGCCACACCGACAAAGTGACCCACACCCCCGCCTACAAGGAAACCTCCGTGCAACTCAAGGTGTTGGGCGAGATCGGCGACGATCCGCTACCGCGTACGAACTCCCGGCACGGACATCCGACACCGCAAACAGGTGTCGAGGTAGAGCGTAAGTGGAGGCGCAAGGATTATCGCCTGCCCAGCGACCAACTGGTTCAGATCCGGACTCGATAGCCACGCCTGCTTACAAGGAGAGAAATATGGCTCGACCCATCCCGCTGGAATTACCGTCCCGCGATCCCCGCGAAGAGTTACGCATGCGGCTCGAACAAGCGCCGGTTAAGCACGCAGAGGCCTTGCTCGATTCGTATGAGTTGCTTCAGCAACTACACGACCACGGCGTCTTCCAACTAATGCGCGGTGCGCTTTCGGCAAGCGACAAGCTGATTGAAACCGCGGTTGATGCCGCCAAGTCAGATGAAGCCATTCGCGCCATTCGCAACACGATGATTCTCGTCAAAGTGCTTGTGTCAATCAATCCTGATGTACTCCAGTGTGTGGCGACGGCAGCCAGCCAAACGCTCGGATGCTACGAGAAGCCCGTTATCGAACCGCCAGGCTTGTTTTCACTTCTCAATCAATTCCGTCACAAAGAACTGCGCAGAAGTATCGCACTCGTCAACCGCTTCCTCGAGAAGCTGGGAGAGCAAATCAAATTGCGTGGGAGTTGCAAATGACTGAAACCAGAACGAACACGAATCGTTGGGGAATCGCGGCAGCCGGATTCCTGATGCAAATGGCCCTTGGAGCTGTATATGCGTGGAGCGTTTTCCGGGTTCCACTCGCAAAGCAATTTCATTGGTCCATTGAGGAAGTAACGCTCACTTTTACCATCTCCATCTTTGTCCTGGGAGTCGCCTGTTTCCTCGGAGGTCTTTGGCTGAACAAGAAAGGGCCCCGCGTTGTTGCGCTCACTGGCGGATTTCTCTACGGCCTGGGTGTCTTCCTGGCAAGCTTCTCCGCTAACAAGCTCTGGTGGCTCTACCTGAGTTACGGGCTCATTGGGGGAATCGGAGTTGGATTCAGTTACATCGTTCCCGTAGCTGTGCTGGTGAAGTGGTTTCCGGATCGCCGAGGTCTGATCACTGGAATTGCCGTTGGTGGCTTTGGCGCTGGTGCTTTGGTCTTTGCACCTATAGCTACGCGACTGATTCAAAGTGTAGGTGTTTTGCAGACATTCGCTTATCTCGGTATCGCATATCTCGTAATTTCCATGGCCACTGGCTATTTCATGCAGAACCCGCCAGATGGGTGGAAGCCGGAGGGTTGGGTTCCCACCGCTACCGAGACCAAACAGCGCGCGGCAAAAGACTACACACTCGGCGGCGCCCTGAAGACGTGGCAGTGGTGGGCGTTGTGGCTGCTGTTGTTCCTGAATACTTCGGCAGGCATCTCGGTCATTTCACAAGAGTCGCCCATGTTTCAGGAGATCGCCAAGGTCGGCGCCGTTGTGGCCGCGGGAATGGTCGGCGTGGCTAGCATCGGCAATGCTGTGGGCCGAATCTTCTGGGCCTGGATCTCCGACGCAATCACCAGGCGATGGACGTTCGTGACCATGTTCCTGCTTCAGGTGGGACTCTTTTGGATACTGCCGAGCATGTCATCGGTGACAATGCTTACGGTCCTGTCATTCATTATCCTGATGTGCTACGGTGGCGGGTTCGGCACTATGCCGGCCTTTACCGCCGACTACTTCGGGTCGAAGAACGTTGGGCCCATTTACGGACTCATGCTCACGGCGTGGGGTACCGCGAGTGCCTTTGGTCCTTTGCTAATCGCACATATGCGGCAAAGCAGCGGTTCGTATACAAGCGGTCTCCATGTGATCGCGGGCATCGTAGCGGTGTCCATGATTTTGCCCATCCTGGTGTCGCCACCCAAGGCCGCCACGGCCGAGAGCAGAACTTCGAGCCCCGGGATTTCTGTCGTGCATTCCAGATGACTTAATCGGATTGGATAGAACAAGCGCGAGTTACGATTCGCATCTCAGTGGATCGAAGGTGATGGCCTCGGCGACTCTGCCTCGGGAGGAGCGGGTCGCCTGTTTTCCTCGCCACGATCTTCGCGTTGCCGCATCGCCTTTTCCAGTTCTTTCTGGCGATCGGTCAGCAAATTATGTATCTCGCGGTGCGTTTCATCGCTGATAGCGTGAATCTGCGGACCGAGCACTTGGCGCGACGCGTCCGGATTCCCATCGAGCAGGACTTGAATCTTGTCGTGATGCTCCTGAAGCAACTTTCTGACTGATTGCTGCTGTTCCGTAGTTAACTCCAGGTCTTTGGTTAAGCGTGACAGCTCCTGGTCGATCGATTGCGACGAATGGATCTGCTGAAGCTCCTGGCTCGCCGAGGCTTGCGGTGCTCCGTTGTTCTGGGCTATGCCAGGACCGACGGGCCCGAGCATGAGCATAACCCCGAATACAAGCGCGAATGATCGAATTCGCATGACAGCAACCTCCTTGAAAATCCTCGACGCTCACCCAATCAAGGCTCTTGGCTCTTGTCTGAATAGACGAGGCAATTACTGGGCAAGTTTGGCTGCGGCCCATTCAATGCGATGGGACCGGGCTCCATAAATCCCATTCGTCATTTACTGTCGGCCCTCTGACACAAGCGGGAAACGCCTGACTAGCTTGCACCTTATAACTACTGATTCTAGAAGAGAAACCGAATGGCATGAATCGTGCAAATAAAGATGTAGGCCAAGTCAATCGTGTCGCAACGCCGCTGAAGGCCAATGACGCCGGGATCACCGCAGAAGGGAGCACAAGGAGACAGCATGTGGATCGTCAAAATTGCTCTCAACCGACCGTACACATTCATCGTTCTCGCGCTCTTGATTCTCATCGCTGCGCCGGTTGTGATCATGCGCACGCCCACCGACATCTTCCCGAACATCAATATTCCGGTAGTTTCGGTCGGCTGGACATATACCGGCCTCAATCCTGAAGAACTCGAAGGGCGTTTAACGACACCCTACGAGAAGGCCTTGACCACGCTTGTCGACAACATCCAGCACATCGAATCGACAACCTACAATGGCGAATCGATTGTAAAAGTGTACTTGCAGCCCGGAGCGTCGCTCGATACGGCGAACGCTCAGGTCACGGCGGCGTCGCAGTTCATGTTGCGGCAGCTCCCTCCGGGCACACTGCCCCCGCAGATCATCAACTTCTCTGCTTCAAGCGTGCCCATCCTGCAATTGGGTATCTCGGGCAAAGGGCTGTCTGAGGCGCAGTTGAACGACTACGCAACGAACTTCATCCGCACGCAGCTCATCACGATTCCTGGCGCGGTGGTGCCATCACCCTATGGCGGCAAGCAGCGGGAGATTGTCGTCAACATGGACCAGGCCGCGATGCAGTCCAAGGGCATCGCTCCGGCCGACGTGCTGAATGCGTTGGCGCGGCAGAGTGTCGTCATGCCTTCGGGCACGATCAAGATCGGCCAGTCGGAATATGACGTCAGGACCAACGGGTCGCCACGTACGGTTGAAGATCTGGCGAATATCCCTCTCAAACAAGTCAATGGCACAACCATATATCTGCGCGATGTCGCCAGTGTTAGTGACGGATTTCAGGTGCAGACCAACATCGTGCGCGCAGACGGCCGCCGCGGCGTGCTGATCTCGGTTCTGAAGAGCGGCAATTCCTCGACGCTGGACGTCGTAAAGGGCGTTCGTGGAATTTTGCCGCGCGTGGCGAGCACAGTCCCGCCGCAGTTGAAGATGACACCCCTGAGCGATCAGAGCGTCTTCGTACGCGCTGCTGTGCAGGGAGTCATCCGCGAGGCCGTGATCGCCGCCGCACTGACAGCGGTGATGATTCTTGTGTTCCTGGGCAGTTGGAGATCGACGTTGATCATTGCGGTCTCGATTCCACTGTCGATTCTGACGTCAGTGATTATTCTTGGCTTGATAGGCGAAACCATCAATACCATGACGCTCGGCGGTCTGGCGCTGGCTGTCGGCATTCTCGTCGACGATGCCACGGTCACCATTGAAAATATTGAGCGCTTCCTTGAGCAAGGTCACGCCCTCCGCGAGGCCATTCTTGATGGCGCGTCGCAGATTTCGGTGCCGGCACTGGTCTCGACGCTCTGTATCTGCATTGTGTTCCTGCCGATGTTTTTCCTCGGCGGAGTGGCGCGCTATCTTTTTGTGCCACTGGCGGAAGCGGTCGTCTTCGCCATGCTTGCAAGCTACGTGTTGAGCCGAACTCTGGTGGCCACGCTGGCCATGTATCTTCTGCGCACGAACGAGCATAGTGCCACCACTGCGCGGGGACTTTTCGCGCGCTTTCATCGGGGCTTTGAGCGGGGGTTCGAGCGCGTGCGCGAGCAGTACCACATGCTTCTTCAGGGACTTGTCTTAAGGCGCCGCATATTCATTCCTTCGTTCCTGGGACTCTGTCTCGCCGTCTTCGTTCTTGTACCGTTCCTTGGCGAAGACTTTTTCCCACAAACAGACAGCGGGCAGTTCATTCTCCATGTGCGCGCGCCTTCTGGTATGCGCATCGAAGAAACGGCGCGCTTGTTCGATCTCGTTGAGGGAGAGATCCGCAATGAAATCCCGTCTTCGCAGATCGACAATATTCTCGACAATATCGGCTTGCCTTACAGCGCCCTGAACACGCAGCACCTGACCAACGGCACCCTCGGCGCGGGCGATGGCGACATTCTGGTTTCGCTCAAGCCGAATCACGAGCCAACAGCGGACTTTGTGCGCGCGCTCAGGCGCAACCTGCCCCGTATGTTTCCCGCCGCGACCTTTTACACGCTGCCCGCCGACATCACGACGCAGATTCTGAACTTCGGATTGCCGGCGCCCATCGACGTGCAGATTGAAGGCAACGATGCGGAGGCCAGCAAGGCACAGGCGGACAAGATTCTTGGCCAGTTGCGCCAGGTTCCAGGCCTGACCGACCTTCGCATCCAACAGCCGTTTGACTATCCCACGCTCCAAGTCAGTGTGGATCGTACCAAGGCTGCTCAGGGCGGCTACACAGAGCAGGATGTTTCGACGAGTGTGCTCAACACGCTGAGCGGCAGCTTCCAGGTGACGCCCATGTTCTTTCTCAATTGGAACAACATGGTGACCTACGATATCGTGGCGCAGACGCCGCAGTACAAAATGGACACGATGCAGGATCTCGACAACATTCCCATCAACCGTGCAACCCCGGGCACGCCGGCCGTGGGTACTCCGGCGAATCCCGAAATCTTGAGCGACCTCGCCGGTGTCAACCGTGGGCATGAGATGGAGGTCGTGAATCATTACAACATCCGTCGCGTTGTCGATGTCTATGCCAACGTGCAGGACCGCGACCTGGGCAGCGTGAGCCGGCAGATTGAAAAGATCCTCGAGGCCAACGCGAAGTCGCTGCCGCGCGGAACGTTCGTCACTCTTAAAGGCCAGGTCGACACGATGCGCAGTTCGTACGCCGACCTGCTCGGCGGCCTCGTGTTCTCCATCGTGCTGGTCTATCTGCTCATCGTCGTCAACTTCCAAAGCTGGACTGACCCGTTCATCATCATCACTGCGCTGCCCGCGGCCCTTGCCGGAATCGTGCTGTTTCTTTTTCTCACGCGAACCACGTTGTCAGTGCCCGCTCTTATGGGCGCCATTATGTGCATGGGCGTGGCGACGGCCAACAGCATCCTTGTCGTCTCGTTTGCCAATATTCGCCTCGATGAGCATGGCGACGCTATTCGCGCGGCCGTTGAGGCTGGCGCCACGCGCTTCCGTCCCGTTCTCATGACCGCGCTGGCCATGATCATCGGAATGGTCCCCATGGCGCTTGGACTGGGCGATGGAGGCGAACAGAATGCGCCGCTCGGCCGCGCTGTGATCGGCGGATTGCTTTGCGCAACGGGCGCAACTTTGCTCTTCGTTCCCTGCGTATATGCGCTCATTCACGGCTCGGCGAATAGCGAACGAATGCGAATGGAGAAGCAGCTTGTGGAGGAACACGCATGAGCAGTAGCAATCGAACAGCCAACGTTGAAGAGACCGCATCCGCAAAGGATCAAGCGGCACCGGCCGATCAGCATGCAGTTGCTCCTTCCGTGGGCGGTGAAGCAAGAAACGCTGAGACGCCAGCTCATGCTTCTCGAGGCCGGAAGATTGTAGGCATCATCTTTGTAGTTGCGCTGATCTTTGCAATTGCCTGGGGACTTCATGTGCGCGCGGCGAATGAGGCGTCGGTTGCTCGCTCCACCCAGGCTGCCGCAGTTCTTACAGTCAACGTAATGCATCCGTTGGAGGGATCGAAGGCCGACGATCTCGCGCTTCCAGGCAATGTCCAGGCATTCACTGATACACCGATCTATTCGCGCACTAATGGCTATCTGAAGAAGTGGTATTTCGACATTGGCGCGCATGTACGCAAAGGTGATCTTCTGGCAGAGATTGAGACACCCGAGATCGACCAGCAACTGGACCAAGCGCGCGCCGAACTGGAGCGCATGCAGGCCAACGCAAACCTGGCCGATGTCACCAGCAACCGCTGGCAGGCGCTGCTGGCTAAGCATGCCGTCTCGCAACAGGAGGCCGACCAGACCCGCGCCAATTACATCGCGGCGCAGGCCGCTGTCGACGCAAGCAGGGCCAACGTGCGCCGCCTCGAGCAGTTGCAGAACTACGAGCGCATCGTCGCGCCGTTTGATGGCGTAATCACCGCGCGCAACACCGACATCGGCGACCTCATTGACGCAGGTTCCAGCTCTAACAATCCACGTGAGCTGTTCCACATGGACGCGACCGGCGAACTGCGCGTCTATGTCGCAGTGCCCGAAGTGGACGCCGATGCGATTCATGACGGCGACAGTGCGACGCTCACACAGGACTCCGATCCCAGCAAGAGTATTCACGGCACCATCGTGCGCAATGCCAGCGCCATCAGCCAGTCCACGCGCACTCTTAACGTCGAGGTGGATATCGACAACTCGAAGGACGTGCTGCGTCCCGGAGCCTATGTCTTCGTCCATTTCCATCTACCCCCTATCGGAAACACAGTAACTATACCCTCCAACGCGCTGCTGTTCCGCGAGGAGGGCCTTCGTGTCGGTGTCGTTCGAGGCGACCACGTCCAGCTTGTGCCCGTCACCATCGGCCACGACTTCGGCAACTCGGTCGAGATTACTTCCGGCCTCACAGTCGCGGACGAAGTCATCCTCGATCCTTCCGATTCACTGGCCAGCGGGATGGAAGTACATCCGCGAATCGTCAGTGTAGGAGGCCAACCATGATCGCGGCACTCATCCGGCGTGCGGCAGTCGCCTCGCTCGCGGCAGGATTTGTCCTCGCGCTGACGGGGTGCCTTGTGGGACCGAAATATGTGCGCCCCACTGCACCCCTCGCTCCGTCTTTCAAAGAGCCGTTGCCCGAGAATTTTAAGCCGGAGGATGGATGGAAGCCCGCGCAACCCAGCGACGCGCGATTGAAGGGCGACTGGTGGACCCTCTTCGGCGACTCACAGCTTGACACGCTCGAAGCGCAGATCGATCCAGCCAACCAGACGTTGCAACAGGCGGAAGCGAGTTTTCGTGCTGCCCGCGCGGCCGTCCGCTTCAACCGTGCGTCTGAGGCGCCAACGATTGGGGCCGCGCCCAGCGTCGGAGCCGTCCGCGACTCCAATAATCAGCCATACCTGAATATTTCAGGGTCCAACACCGGCGAAGGCGACCTCACTCTTCCGTTCGACCTTGACTACGAGATCGATCTCTGGGGACGTGTCCGCCGTACTGTCGCGCAGGCGCGCGAAGAGGCACAGGCCTCGGCTGCGGACCTCGAGACGTCGCGGCTTTCGTTGCATGCTGAGCTTGCGGTTGACTACTTCGATCTGCGTTCGGCTGATGCCCAGCGCAGGCTTCTCGATGATACGGTCAAGGCGTTTCAAAGCGCACTCCAACTCACCGAGGACCGCTACAACGGCGGTGCGTCGCCACTCTCTGATGTGACCCAGGCGCGCACACAGCTCCAGGCCGCCCAGGTGCTGGCCACCGATGTCGACATTCAGCGTGCCGCTTACGAACATGCTATCGCCGTCCTCATCGGCAAGCCGCCCGCGACGTTCACTCTCCCACCCGATCCGATCACTGTCGCCGCGCCTGTGATTCCTTCGATCCCTGGAATGCTTCCTTCACAGTTGCTGGAGCGCCGCCCCGACATCGCCTCAGCGGAGCGCAGCATGGCGGCAGCCAACGAGCAGATCGGTATCGCTCAGGCCGCCTACTACCCCACGCTGTCACTGTCGGAAGTATTTGGCTTCGCGGGCACATCCGCGATCAACTGGTTTTCCTGGCCTAGCCGTTTCTTCGCCGTAGGTCCCACTCTATCCGAAACCCTATTCGATCACGGCCGCCGGCGTGCTACTTCCGACATTGCCCTGGCGCAGTACGATGGCGCCGTTGCCGCTTATCGCCAGACCACCCTGACGGCATTTCAGCAGGTTGAAGACAACCTGAACGCGCTGCACAACCTCGAGATCGAAGCACAGCAACAGCGCGACGCCACGGCCTCGGCACAGCTATCGCTTGACCTCTTTAATACGCGCTACGAGGGTGGCGTCGATACCTATCTCCAGGTGATTACCTGGCAGACCGCTCTTTTGCAAAATCAACGTAACGACATAGAGATCACGCAGCGACGTTTCGAGGCCAGCGTACTTTTGGTTAAGGCTCTCGGTGGCGGATGGGATGCATCCCAGCTTCCGCAGCGACCCTGAATTAGATCGCCTCGTCTAGAATTCCGAACAAAAAACGGTGTAACCCACACACGAAGGGTTCACGGTCTGCAGACTCCGCGCCGTCTGAAGGCTGGAGTTACCTAAAGCTGACTTTTCAGGCACAATAAAGATCATTTGCGACGCAGGGTCCCTTCAGCGCAACGGTCGTGCCACCGGACTCACTTCACAAATTGGACCGCATTCGTCCCACGCGGCGTGCGCGTTCTGAGGGGTGGGGAAGGGAAGAGCACGTATCGGTCGCGCTGGGTCACCTCAGACTCAACACTTCGCAACAGCAAGGGAGAAGTGCGATTGACAGACACGACGGAACCTGCGGCAAGCAACTCATTGAGCCTGCGAGGGCCCCTGCGTGTCTCGATTTTCCGAAATTTGCTGGTGGCTGATCTCGTCTCCGATATTGGCGCGTTCATGCAGAACGTCGGGGCCGCGTGGTTAATGGTGTCGCTCGGCGCTGGACCGATTTGGGTCGCACTCACGCAATCCGCCGCCTCGCTTCCATACTTCTTACTCGCTCTTCCCGCCGGCTCTGCTGGCGACATCGTCGATCGCCGCAAGCTGGTCCTGTTTACTGAGTCGTGGATGATGGTCGTGGGGCTGCTCCTCGCAGTCCTGACGATCGCGGGACTTATGTCGCCCTGGCTGCTGCTGGTGCTGACGTTCGCGCTCTCTGCCGGTGATGCGTTTGAAACGCCCACCTGGCGTGCGATTCTCGCTGAGTTGGTGCCGAGGAAGGATCTTGCAGCCGCGTCGGCGCTCAATGGCATCGAGTTCAACCTTGCTCGCGCGGGTGGTCCAGCGCTCGCGGGCGCAGTCATCGCTGCCGCGGGCGTCGCCGCGGCATTTGCGGTGAACGCCGTGTCATTCGCCGGAGTCATTCTGGTGATTGCCAGGTGGAAGAGGCCCACTCGCAAGCGGACCGCGCCTCCCGAGGCGCTGAAGGGCGCCACTGTCGCGGCTCTCCGCTACGTCCGCCACTCCCCCGCAATTATTACTGTGGTGGTCCGGACCGGCATTGTCATGTTCTTCTCGAGCGCGCTCTTCGCGTTGCTTCCGACGGTTGCCAAGAGCTTGAATAAGTCGGCAATAGGATATGGGATATTGCTTGGGTGTTTTGGGGCTGGCGCCATTGCCGGCGCACTCCTGATGCAACCGGCTCGTGCCAGGTGGTCAACGGAAGTGGTCGTCTCGGGCGGCGTAGCGATTCTGGGGTTGACGTTCATCGCGACCAGCGGCTTACACAGTTTGATCACACTCGCTCCCGTCATGCTGGTTGGAGGTGCAGCATGGGTAGTCTTCATCTCTCTCATCAACGCTTTGGTGCAGAACCTGGCGCCGGATTGGGTGCGCGCGCGAGTCCTCGCGATCTTCATCCTTGTGTATCAGGGGGCGTTCGCACTAGGAAGCGCTGCGTGGGGTGCTGTAGCCCAATGGGCTGGCATCCATGCGGCCCTGCTCTACGCCGGCGTTGGAACCACAGCGACTATTGTGCTTGCCCTCTTTGCAAAGCTTCCGGATTCGCCCGCGGACCTGAGTGCTTGGAACCATTGGCGCATGCCCGTCGTGGTCAAGGAAGTTGTAGACGACCTGCTGCAAGGACCGGTCCTGGTCACGATCGAATACGTCGTACCTCGAGAGAGGGAACAGGGGTTCCTCGAAACGGTGCACAAATATGGCCGCATGCGCCGCCGCGACGGCGCGTATCGATGGGGAATATTCCGTGACACCGCGGTTGCGGACCATTATCTGGAAGTGTTCCTGGTGAATTCCTGGGCGGAGCACATGCGTCAACACGAGCGGCAAACCCAGGCAGATCGTCAGCTTGAGGATCGACTGCGCGGTTACGCCGCGACCGAGCTAAAGGTGCGTCACCTGATCTATTCGCATGCGAAGGATGACTAACCATAGCTCCAAAATGTGCCGCTTTTGTGCTACCGAACAACGAATTTCTGCGATTACTGCGGATTCATCCATCTGCGATACGCTGACCTGGGCGCTTTTGCTCCGCAGATTGGGTGCTGACTTGAAGCGCCGGCACCAGCCCTGAACTTGAAGTTCGATCTGAACGCGCCCTGGGTCCGATCGAATTCGACGGAGGACGCAAATCTTCTATAGAGTCCCTCCGCGTTCTCGCGAAAGTCGACAGCCTTCGGGGCGACCATCCTAGCTAGGCCCATTCGTTTGGTACAATTTCAGCATCGGAGTGGTGGCAGCTTCGTGGTCCGCGCACGCTTGTCAATGACAGGAATTTTGCGTCTTGGCATAGTCGCCTTTCCGGACAAGTGGCCCTTGGCTCAACCGCTGCCAACAGGGCAACGCGCTCGCCGACGAGGAAGCGCAGGAAGGCTGAGGAAACCTGATCCACAATCTGATCCACAAAAAGCTAGGTCTTGTACGACTTCGGTGGTCTTAGGCGTTCCCCACGGGTTTGTAAGTCGTTGAAAAACCTCAAAGCGGTGGACTGTCACGGCAGAGGTCGCGGGTTCGAGCCCCGTCGTCCCCGCCATACATTCCCAAAGATTTACGGAGCGTATGGACCTAAAGTGACAACGAAATCTGGGTTCGATATGGGTGCAATAAGATTTCTACCGCCCATTTTGAGAGTGTTTTTCATCCTTCATTTCACCCAGATTTGGAACCATCATCTTCACAACCTTGCTCTGTGCTGCCCGCTTGTTCGTGCTCAATGCTTGTGTGTACACATCGAGCGTGACCTGACGGGAACGATTCCGGGAAATGAAGCTCAACGTTCGCCTCTCCAAAGCGGTCGGAATCAAGACGAGAAAAAAGCGGGCGTTGGGTCCACGGGGCTATAGCGGTTCTCCAATTGGTGTAGAGGGAAGCCGCTGACCCCAAGTGGCTTTTTCCTCAAGAAAAAGCCACCTCGCACGATTTTGGCGACTTCACGGGAATTGGAGAACCGCTCTAACTTGAGATGACGCGTCGTTTCACTCCTCTCAAGCAAGCTCGCGGACCAGCGCCCGGTCTGTCTTTTATTTGGGTGTGTGCCGAGGTCACATCGTCAGAACGACGCGGAACTGCGCCTTGCCACTCAGCATTCGCGCGTAAGCCTCGGCCGCTTTTTCGAGCGGGTAGGTTTCAATCATGGGACGCACCCCGCTCAGTTCCGCGAAGCGCAGCGTGTCTTCCGAATCGGCCGCTGTTCCCGCCGCCCAGCCCTGAATCGACTTGCTTCCAACGATGAGCTGAAGCGGTGTCACTTCAATGGGATCGAATGCCGCGCCGACAACGATGAACTTGCCGTTCGGTCCCAGACCGTCGATCAGCTCCGACATCGCTTTCGAGTTTGGAGCCGTGGACAGAATGACCCTGGCGCCACCCAGCTTTTGCAACTCTTCTGCCGCGTTGGTCGCCTTGCTGTCGACATACACATGCGCTCCCAGCTTGGTTGCCAGCGCCGCGTTCTCGGGCCCGCGCCCCACGGCGGCCACCTTATAGCCGAACTTGTTGGCGAATTGAACGCCCAGATGACCCAGCCCGCCGATACCCTGCACCGCCACCAGGTCGCCGGGGAACGCGCCACTGTGCCGCAGCGCATTGTAGGTGGTAATTCCCGCGCACAGCAACGGCGCTGCGTCCACGTCGCTCAGACTGTCCGGAATCGGCACCAGCGCTTCCCTGGGAGCCACCATGTATTGCTGGTATCCGCCGTCATAGCTGATGCCCGCAACCTTCAAATTCCGGCAATTGCGAAAGTCTCCGCGCCGGCACTCGGGGCATGTGCCGTCCTGGCCGCCGTGCCAGCCCACGCCCACCCGCTGGCCCTTGCGCCACTCCGATACGCCGGCTCCAACTTCGTCGATGATGCCGGCGACTTCGTGTCCCGGAACACGGGGATATTCGATTCCGGGCCAGGAACCGTCCACCGTGAGCACGTCGCTATGGCATACACCGCACGCTTGTACCTTGATCCGTACGTGTCCCGCACCGGGTGCGGGAATCTCCCGCTCGACTATTTGGAAGTCCGTTCCCGGCTTAGAAATCTGCGCGGCCTTCATGGTTGCTGCTGCAACTGTTGCCGTTCCCATAGATCCTCCTGTGCTTTCCGTGAGTGTTGAATTCCACCTGACCCTGAACGCCTTACTCCGCGACTTCGAAGGTCACTTCGAGTTCGACGGGCATCCCCAGCGGAAGGCTGGCAACGCCGATGACCGACCGAACGGCTGTCTTGCCGCTGCCAAAGATGTCGCGGAACAGATCTGACACAGCATCCGCTACCCGCGGCTGGTCGAAAAAGTCACCCGCGGTCGCCATGTAGACCCCGAGTCGCACGACGCGAGTCACCTTGTCGAGTGAGCCCAAATAGTATCTCGCGGCAGCGAGAGCGCTCAAAGCCGCGGTGTACACGGCGTCTCTTCCGGCCTCGGTATCGAGTTCCTTCCCCAGCCGGCCCAGATACTTCGGCTTGTGATCGACAACCGGGAGCATGCCGCTCAGGAAGAGGAGATTGCCCGTCTGCAGCGCCTCGACGTAGGTGCCGAATGGCGTCGGCGCGGCCGGGAGCTCGATGCCAAGCTCCTTCAGCCGCCGTTCCGCACCGTCTTGCTCCGAACCTTTATCGCTCACCATTTGCCAACGTGCGCACCGTCGTCCACATGCAGCACCTCCCCGGTTACGTGCCCGGCTTCCGTGAGATAAATGACTGCGTCCGCGATGTCCTTCGGGTCGGAGATCGTGCCCATCGCTGAACGGGGCGTCGGTTTGTTCGTATGCAAAGGGGTATCGACAACGCCGGGCGCGACCGCGTTGAAGCGAATCTTGTCTTTTGCGTATTCGCTGGCGAGGCTCAGAGTGATCGCGTCGAGCCCGCCCTTGGTGATCATGGGAATCGACGCGGGAAGGCCGGCGATCGGATTGTCTGCCAGCGATGCTGTAATTGTGGTTACGCTGCCGCCCCAGCCCTGCGCCAGCATCTGCTTGACGGCGCGCTGCGTAATGAAAATGAACCCTTCGAGATTCGTGGAGACGAGAGCGCGAAACTCGTCGGCGGTGTAATCCGTGAATGGCTTGGCTTTGAATATGCCCGCATTGTTGACAACATGGTCAATCGAGCCGAACTTGGCGATCGCCGTCTGTGCTACCTTCTCAGCCGTCGCTTCCTGGCCGATGTCTCCGTCGACGAGCGCGAGGTTCGGTGAAGCCTCGAAGCCGGCTTTGGAAGTGCTGCGCGAGGTTGCAACGACGTTATAGCCGCGATCCAGAAATGCCTGGGCGATTGCCGCTCCGATGCCTTGTGAGGCTCCCGTGACAATGACCGTCTTTTTGCCCGCCATGCCAAACTCCTGTTAGCTTTTGCCTTGATTTCTCCGCGTGTCCCTGCGCGGAAAATCGCTGAATGCTGTGGTGAGTCTTCGGCAAGGCCGCGTCGGGTTGAGCCACGGCAAGCAGGTCGATCGCGCCCACAATCGGCCGGCAATCGAGCGGCTCCGCGGCCTGGGTAACTCTGCCTCGCGGACCTCCGCCGGCGAAGGCTTCGCTCCGCCAATGGAACATCTCAACGGCGGTGAAGACCAAATGAGCGTGTCGAGCGATCGCGCACCCGGTTCCCCTTGCCGGCTCGATGAAATGATTAGGCCAGAAACCGGCAGACAAATCTATTAGACGAAAGTATCGATTAATACCTTCGTCCAAGCCAGTAAGGCAAGCGCACTCATGCTTCCGCTGCCATCATCGCCTCGTGCAGTCGCGCCGGCCCTCCCGCGCAGTAGAGCGCCATCCTGCTCTGCGCGCGGTTCTTATCGATTGCTCGGAAATTCTGCAGGGGGAGTAATTGCCGCGGTGCGCGCGGGAGCCGGAGCCTGGCGGCGATTCTGACCAGGTCGGCGAGAGAGTCGGCCTTCATCTTCTCCATTACCTTGCCGCGATGCGCCTTCACCGTAATCTCGCTGATGCCCAATTCGTTACCCACCTGCTTGTTCAGCATGCCGGAGACCACCAATGCCAACACCTGCCGTTCGCGACTGGTGAGGGACTCGTAACAGTCCTGCAGTGCGTGCAGCTCCATTTCGCGGTAAAGAGCAATACGGCTCCGCTCAAGGGCCTGCCGCATGGCGCTCAACAGCACGTCGCCGCTGAACGGTTTGGTCAGAAACTCAACCGCTCCGGCTTTCATGGCCCGGACGGTCGTCGGCACGTCGCCGTGGCCGGTGATGAAGATGATCGGCATATCGGCCCGTTCGACGGCCATGCGCTTCTGCAGCTCCAGGCCGCTGAGATCCGGAAGGGAGATGTCGAGCACCAGGCAGCTGGGGACGCGCGCTCGCGGATGACTGAGAAATTCGAGTGCCGATGGGAATATCTCCGGCTGCCAGCCCTCGCAGCGGATCAACAGATCGAGCGATTCGCGGACGGAGACGTCGTCATCGACGACGAACACGATGGGGGTGACGTGCGCCGCGGGTGAAGGCGCCGATTCAGGGGCGACGGGCAAGTACGCGAAACCCATTGCAGATCCTCCTATTTCGCGAGAGCGCCGCGGACGGGGAAGTTTGCGGGAACGCTCGGCTGATTGAATCGAGCATGGCTCGACCGGTAAATGGATTGAACTACCTCAATGAAATGGAGGTAGAAGAATGCGTCCTCATCCCACTGTCGGTCACGCACGGGACGGAGCGTGAAGGAGTCTCGGCCTGGCAGCTCATACCCTTCTTTCCACGTATGAGGTGTCTCACAATTCGTTCTCAAATGGATTCTGAAGTAGAGCGCGTTCTGCCGAAACCCCAAATGGTCGGATTGCGTTCCCCGCATCTCGTGAGGGTCGGAACCCCTACTTTAGGGGTGTAGCAAAGTACTGCCCATGCAAAAACCCGCGCCACTCGGTTTGCGTCGCATGGAACCTGGCAACATGCCGTTCCATGGATTTGGCAAGCCGTGAACGTCAATTTTGCATTACGTTCTCGTTAGCGTTCGTGGATGGTGATGTGCTTTCTGCCGAATAGACGGGCATCCACCGACCAGGCGCCAGGTCCAATGATCGCGATAGTGCCCCCGAGGGTTGCCAGCAGGATCGGAGTCAGGAGGTCGACCGGGCGCAAAAGGAGGATCCACACTTCGAGCACCGCGATGACCGTCCCCGCCACCGGGGTCCACAGGCCGAGCAAGAGGAGTATCCCTGCGCCCGCGGCAAGCAATTGTGGGATGACCAGCGCGGGCTGAGAAGGCTCCTTTAGATCTATGACTGCGCAAAATAGGAGGACTGCCGCGGCCGCCATTCGCTGAAAGAAAAGGCCGATGCCGGGCAAGCCACTGGCAAAGGTCGAAAATAGGCGTTGCAGAGACACACCTCCACGCTGCAGGTTAGCGCCGTAAAACCAACGTGGGCCTCAGCTCTTCGGGTTTATCGAGGTAAAGCTCGCCAGGCTATTATTGACGCACGCACTAACACTCGCAGTAGATTAAGGCACGGGCGACAAGATGAGAAAGCGGAAAAGGTAGAGTTCTGAACCCCTACTTTCAGGGGGTGTTAAGGTCGATAATCCCCCGTTTCAAGCCGATAGTGACGGCATGGGCGCGGTCGTTCGCACCGAGCTTGGAGAGTATGTTCGTCACATGACCCTTGACGGTTGCTTCGCCAATCGAAAGCCGGTCGGCGATCAGCTTATTTGAGTTTCCGGCGGCAATCAGCCGAAGCACGTCAATTTCACGAGGGGTCAACTCGTCATCGGTGGCATGCTCGGCCAGGCTTGCGGCAACGTCCGCGGGTATTCGCCTGTGTCCGGCATGGACGGCGCGGATCGTCTCCAGCAACTCTCTGTGTACTTGTCCCTTCAAAAGGTAAGCCTGCGCACCCGCTCTAAGCGCCCGCAATACCTGTGCGTCGCCGCTATAAGTCGTAAGAACAATGATTCGGGCATTCGGGAACTCGCTGCGAATGCGGTCGATTGCCTCCGATCCATTGAGACCAGGCATCCGCAGATCCATCAACGTCACATCGGGACGATGCTGTCGAAAGGCTTCGATTGCTTCTTCTCCATTGCTGCTTTCCGCGACCACCTGCATCCCCGGCTCGGCGGCGATAAGCGCGGCGATCCCTTTCCTCATAAGAGGATGGTCGTCCACAGTGAGGATTCGAATCACGCCGGGACCGCTACTCATGGCTTTTTCGCCTCTCGGGAAGATCTCCGTCCATCGCCATGACGCCCGCCGTCATTCCCGGACCGATCGTGAGATCGATCGTAAGCCGCAGCGGCGGGAACCGTTAACTGCACCTCTGTTCCCGCGCCCGCTTCGCTCCAGAAATCCAGCCGCGCCCCGATCTGCTGTGCGCGTTCATGAAGGCCGCGCAGACCCCAATGACCAGGCCGGCCGCCTTCCTCCAATACCTTCGCATCGACTCCTATGCCGTCGTCGCGGACACGCAGGCGAAGCCCGTGATCGTCGTAGTGAATCTCGGCTTCGATCAGGTCCGCGCGGGCATGCTGAAAAGCATTTCGTATAATCTCCCGGGCAATCCGGTAGACTTCGTCCTGCATATCCGTTGATAAAATGCGCCGCTCGCCCTCGACAATCAATCGGAACTCCGGAGCGCGGCGGTCCGTATGCCTGGCTTCTGCCAATTCCTGACCTGCGGCGGTCAGCAACTCCGCTAAATCGCTGGGACCGACCGGCTCCGTACGCAGGTCATGAATCGCATCTCTGCTCTCCGCAATGGCTTGCTCCGTCTCGAGAAGCGCGCCATCCAGAGCCTTCATCGCGTCATCGGGGCTCCGCGGAAGCATGTTGCGAGCCGCCTGAAATTGAAACATGACCCCATGCAGACTCTGCAGCAAAGTATCGTGGAGTTCTCTGGCAATGCGTGTCCGCTCGTCCACACGCGCCTCGAGCGCCAGTTTGAACTGTCCCTTCAACCGCCGGAGATGCAATTGATAGATCGCCCACAACAGGAAGAGGAAGACGCCGGTGCAGAAAGCCTGGAACCAGAGCGTCTGGAACCAGGCCGGCGCCACGGTGAAGTTGAGCACCGCGCCCTTGTCGTTCCACACTGCGTCATTGTTGCATGCGATCACATGGAAGGAGTAATTCCCCGGCGCCAGGTGAGTGAAGAACGCGTCGCGACGGCTGCCGGCATCGTGCCAGCCCGTGTCCCACCCTTCAAGTTTGTAACGGAAGCGTACGCGCTCCGGGATCGAGAGGCTCAGGGCAGCGTATTCGATCCGCAGGTTCTGGGTCAGCGCGGGAAGCGCGGGACTGGAGAACGCGGAATAGGTTTTATCGTCGGCAATGACGGATCGAATGGATACCGGCGGCGGAAGAGGATTCCTGTAAATGTGACTTGGATCCAGCCGGACTGCCCCGTTGCGCGTGGCAAACCACAGGCCGCCATCGTTTGCTTGAATGGCTCCCGATGAGTACACCTCCCCTCGCTGAATCGGTTCCGGTAAATCGCTGGTTAGATCGAAAAGCTCGAATGTCACCGGGTGTGCGGGATGCTGGAGGACGGCTTTAATCTCGCTCTCGGGAATATGGACGATACCGGATCTCGTACTCAGCCAGAGGCCGTCATTTCGCGTTGCAACAATCCCATTCACGGATGTGAACGCGGTATCGCCCGCGCTTTGCAAAGCGTGGAAGCGCCCGCCTTCAAGAAACGCCAATCCCGACTCCCCACCAACCCAGATCGCTCGATCGCTTCCAGCTATAACATTGGGAGGCCCGATGGCGAGACCTTCTTTCACACCGAAGATATGCACATTGCCATGATCGTATTCGGCCGCTCTATCACCCCACAGTAGCCAGATACAGTCGGAGCTATCGGTAAACGCGAAGTTAGCTGACCAATCCGGATGGTCCGGTAAAATCTGGACGAAGGTCCATGTGCCGTCTTTCAGGCGGAACTCTCCGCTGCCGCCGAAGGCAACCCAGAGATTTCCGGAACGATCTTTAGTGATTGCGGAAGCAATGATAGGGTCCGGCGGTTTCGCCGATAAACTGAGTTTTTCAACCTGACCCGGCACCTCCACTTTGGAAAATCCGCCATTCTGCCAATGCAGCAGAGTGCGATCCCCGCTAAACCAGATCGTTCCGTCCGGATCGCGATAATTCGTGAACACATCGGTTGGTCCGCCAGTTATAGGCTTTCGGTCTTCGACTCCTACCAGGGGAATTAGCTCGCCTCTCGATCCGGCCCAAACTTCGCCACCCGGGCCAGCCGCCAGGCTGAAAGGTCCGCCCCGCAAGGGAAACCAGGTCACGTTGCGATAGCGGAATCGGTCGAGGCCACCGTCAGTCCCGGTCCACAGGTTGCCTTCGCGGTCTTCTAGAATCGCTTCAACATTCTGGTTCGATAGTCCCTGTCCTTCAGTGAACTTCTCCACCGCCGGTTTGAATCCGTTTCCGCGCGCCCCGTCGGGAGACGAGATTCGGCTCAGTCCATCTCCGCCTATCCACAATGCGCCATCGCGATCGAACAAAGCCGAATTGGTGCGTATGCCGATATCCGGCAACATCTCGATCTCTTTGCCCATATCGTGACGAAAGGCGCGCAACTTATCGAGTTTGTCGTCATAGAACATGATTGCGCCATCGGGCGCTTGAACCAGGACCTTCACCTTGCCGCTTCGAATCCCTGTGTCTTGGAATTGCTTCTCGCCGGCGGGCCGATACACGATCTCGCTTCCTGTGGCGACCCAAAGCGTTCCCTCGCGGTCCACCAAAAGCGCCCAGGCGGTTCTGTCTGGATAATTCCAATCGCTATAGTTCCTTTGCCACTGGCGGCCCTCGAGACGGGCGAATCCGCCGACAACAGCCGCCCAAATGGTTCCACTTTGATCGCGAGCGAAACACCGGACCGTGCTCACTGGAAAGCCGTCCGCGTCGGAGTAGTTTATGACTCGGCCGTTTCTCACCAAGCTCGCGCCGCCCCGGTTGTAACCTACCCAAAGCCCTCCGTCGGGAACAGCCATAAGCGCCGAGATCGACGTCGCGACCAAGGAGCCTGCTTCCGGCTGATAGCGCTCGAAAGAGATTCCATCGAATCGCAGTAGCCCGTCCGTAGTGCCCACCCATAGATACCCGTCCGTGGTTTGAGCCAGGGCGGTCACGTTTCCGCCAATCCCTTGTTTTGCATTCCAGGTTGTGTGATAAAGCTGCGCGAGAGGCTGATTGGGATTGAGCGCAAACAACGGGGAACATAACATCGCGAAAATCAAACTGGGCGAGAGGAACGCGAGAAACTTCTGTGGAAACAGCTCGCGGAAATCCCCGGGACGGAAAAATAGTATGCCTAGAAAGGAAATCGGAGTACGGGTTGGCTTTTCAGGAACCATAGCGGCTGATCGAGCCTGTTCGAGCCGATTTTCCCGCTCGACATGTCAGGGTAGGGATGTTCCCGCCACCGAACCTGCACGGCGTCATGCGCAGCCACCCGGCATCCACGTGAATGAGCCAGTTAAGTTGATTGCCTGGATTCAACATGCAGGACACGCACGATGGACGCCATCCGCCCCCCGCGATGTACTCGGCCGCCTTGCTGAGAATTGTATCGAACTTACCCGCAATCCTGGCGCAACGCGCGGTGAGGCTTTGGCGATTCAAGCGTTGAGTGCCATCGACACCTCGCGCGGACGCGCGCACACTCTTGCGCCCCAAATGGCCATCCTGCTCCGCGCCTAACGATTGTTCGGAGATTCTTGAGAAGGTATAACTGCCGCGGAAGCCCGTGAGAGCCGGAGCTTGGCGGCCATTTTGACCAGGTCGGCGAGAGAGTCGGCCTTCATCTTCTCCATTACCTTGCCTCGATGCGCCTTTACGGTAATCTCGCTGATCCCCAGTTCGTTACCCACCTGCTTGTTCAGCATTCCGGAGACCACCAATGCCAACACCTGCCTTTCGCGGCCGGTGAGCGACTCGTAACATTCCCGCAGTGCGTGCATCTCCACTTCGCGGCAAAGAGCAATGTGGCTCCGTTCAAGGGCCTGCCGTATGGCGCTCAACAGCGCGTCATCGCTGAACGGTTTGGTCAGAAACTCGACCGCGCCGGCTTTCATGGCCCGGACGGTCGTCGGCACGTCGCCGTAGCCGGTGATGAAGATGATCGGCATATCGGTCCGTTCCGCGGCCACGCGCTTCTGCAGGTCCAGACCATTGAGGCCGGGCAGCGAAAGGTCAAGTACGAGGCAGCTCGGAGCAAGCATGCGCGGGAGCGCAAGGAATTCCTGTGCCGAGGCGTAAGTCTCCGGCTGCCAGCCTTCGCAGCGAATCAACAACTCCAGCGATTTGCGCACCGAGACATCGTCGTCGACAACGAACACGATGGGCGTGGCATGCGACATGAGTGATGACCTCGTTTTGCAGTCACAGGATCGCTCTCTAGAAGTATATTCCAATGATTTACAAGAGGCTGACGGTCATTCAGCTCTTTTGGAACGCGGCATCGAGCGCCTTGAGAAGAGCCGTGTCGCTGAACGGTTTGAACAGACACTCCACGGCGCCCTGTTGGAGCACCCGTGATCGAGCGCTCCCGCTGCTGTGGGCAGTAATGAAAATAATAGGGATTTGTTGCCGGCGCCGGGCCAATTCGCGCTGAAGATCGGGTCCGCTCATTCCCGGCATGGCGACGTCGAGGAGCAGGCACCTGGTCCGGTCCACACAGTCGGACGTAAGAAACTCTTCCGCCGACGAAAACACCCTGGCTGTAAAGCCGAACTCTCGCAACAGGTCAGGAAGCGACTCGCGGACGGACTCATCGTCATCCACTACCGAAACCAGTTCACCATTAAATTTCACGAAGTCCTCATGAAGTTTCACCGCTTCCGCCTCAGCGGGCATTTTAGTTGCACCGGGATTCTGGCTGTCCGCAACACCCTCGAGCCTGCGGTGTATGGAAAATGCAAATCGTAGCGCTCCTTGGGTGTAGCCCACACAGCCATGATGGCTTTCGATAATGGAGCCGCTGACGGACAAGCCCATCCCCCATTCCGTCGCTCTTGGGCCTATGGAAAGCGCCAAAGAGCCGGGAAGCGCGGTCCATACAGGTCCGGGAAGCGCAACGGCAACGCAAGAGAAGTCGTTCTCCGTTGCAGTCCTTTCGTTGCAGGGGTCCACCGCAAGAGGATGCGCCAATCCAATGGGGAACGTCCATTGTACTTTGGTATTAGTTTGGCGATGTCGGGAGTCGCGTATCTCGTGTCGGTTCAATGATCTTCTCCATTCGGTGTCCGTTCCCGGTCGTTCCAATCCGGGAACCACTTCCCTCTAGGATGCTTCAGCGGCTGCCCCAGCGGCGAGCTCACGAGGGCACGCAGTCTCGTACAACGGCCCGGCGCCGTCGACTGCTACCAAGGTATTGACCGATACCTTCGTCCAATAGATCGCTCTCCGCACTTCTGGCTTAATCGCAATTGTGAACGGCGCACCGTTCAAGATGGCTTGGGCCCGGCCGGCAAACAATGCGGTCCGCAAGAAAACGACTTCCCCTGCGGAAAGGTAGAAATGTCCAAAGTGGCCAATCGCGATCGCCGCCGGTTTATCGCCGCTGCCGCAATGACGATCGCAGCGGCCGGGCTCGGCATGATTGGTCACGCATTGGCGCAAGCGGACTTCGAAGGCGAAGCGCCTTCGCTCGATGGCGCAACCGCGTGGCTCAACTCGGAGCCTCTGACCAAGGCGCAACTGCGGGGGAAAGTTGTCCTCTTCGATTTTTGGACCTATTCCTGCATCAACTGGCGCCGCACGCTTCCCTACGTCCGCGCGTGGGCCGAGAGATATCGGGATCGCGGATTGGTAGTGGTCGGAGTGCATTCGCCGGAATTCGATTTTGAGAGAGACATTGAAAATGTCCGCCAGGCAACGAAGGCCATGATGATCGACTATCCGATCGCGATCGACAACAACTACGCGATCTGGCGTGCCTTCAACAACGAATATTGGCCGGCACAGTACTTCGCCGATGAAAACGGGCGCATACGGCACCGCAAATTTGGCGAGGGCGACTACGACCAGTCGGAGATGGTAATCCAGCGGTTGTTGGCCGAGGCGGGCGCCCGCGCCTTCGATCCTGGGCTGGCTCCAATCGATGCCACCAGTTTTGAGCTTGCCGCCGATTGGTTCGACTTGAAATCTCCCGAGACCTACCTCGGATACGAGCGCACTGGGAACTTCGCGTCTCCGGGAGGCGCGGCTTTCGACAGGTCTCGCGCCTATGGCCTCCCCTCGGATTTGCTGCTCAATCATTGGGCACTTGGGGGCGATTGGACCGCGAAGAAACAAGCCATCGTGCTCAACGCGGCCGATGGATCGATCGCTTACCGGTTTCACGCCCGCGACCTTCATCTCGTCATGGGCCCTGTTTCGCGTGGAGCATCGGCGCGGTTTCGCGTGCTCATCGATGGACGGGCCCCTGGCATCGCTCGCGGAACCGATGTGGACGATCAGGGCCTCGGCGTGGTTGCCGAGCCGCGCATGTATCACCTCATCCGCCAGCCGAAGCCGATCGTCGATCGGCAGTTCGAGATCCAGTTTCTCGATCCAGCCGTGCAAGCATATTCGTTCACGTTTGGCTGATTCGCCTCGCAGCGGATCGGCCAGCCAACACAGTGTTAAGCCGGATTGCTCGCGAATGCCGTCGTTATTGCGGGCAGGTGGGAAGTTCTCCCTTTTTGCAAGCCAAATTCAAGGAGCACAGCCATGAACACTATGGGCCAGGACCTGTCTTTCAATCTCCCCATCAACCAGCTAGCTGCGCTGCGCGATGCGCAGCTTTTGTCCGAAGCGCGAGCGGGATCGTCCGCCGCATTCGCCGAGCTCCAAAATCTTTACTCGCGGCATCTTTACAACAGGATCGTCGCCATCACCAAGAACCGGGAAGACGCCGAAGATGCGCTGCAGGACACCTTCCTGCGCGCCTACCTGGCGCTCTGCAAGTTCGAGGGCAGGTCGAGTTTCTGTTCCTGGCTGACGCGGATTGCCATCAACTCCGCGTTGATGGTTCTTCGCAAGCGCCGTGCCCGCCCTGAGGCGCCTTTCGATCCTTACTATGAATTGGGGGACGAAATTGTTCAATTCGAGATCAGGGATCCTGCTCCCAATCCCGAGCAAATCTTCGATCAGCGCCAGCGCTGCTCCGGCATGATGCGCGCCATCCAGAAGCTTGATCCCACCCTGCGGGGAGCAATTCAGACGCGAATGGCGCAGGGAAGCTCGCTGAAGGAGATCGCACTGGCGCTGGGTATCTCGGAAGCTGCGGTCAAGGCAAGGCTTCATCGGGCGCGCGCGCGGCTCAACGCCACGCAGGTCTTCAGGAATGAGGGCGCGAAGCGAAAGGTCTCATCCGGCTCGCCGCGCAAAGGGCTCATCCCCGGCCGTCAGAATCGAGAGCAGTTATGCATGAACTCCACCCAATACGCGTGAATGTACTGACCGAGGAGGCCGATCAGGCTCGCGACGGCCTGGTCGTTACCGCGGAGCGCGAATTCGGCGCGTTCACAAGAGCCGTCACCGGGATGTTCGGTCCGGAGCAGGCCAGGCTATCGGCGGAGGACTGGCTGGATGAGTTGGCGTCAATGGATTGCCTGCCTCGGCACACAAGTCGTGAGTGGCGGCTTGTCACGGTCGCCGCTCTGGCGCGAGTTACAATTCGTATGGCTGTGGCGCTGCACTCTCCCAGCGCCACTCGCCGCGTCCATTAACGCCATAGTATCGATCGATATCCTCGTCCAAGGAACCTCTGATTAAGCCGATGTTTTGAAAGGGCACGACTTCAGTCGTGCCGCAAATGTCGCAGAATAACCGCGGGCTTTAGCTGTGAAGTTTCACTACGTTGTTTACTCCTCCCGCTGCCGTTTTGAAAGGGCACGGCTTCAGCCGTGCCAAAGAACGCCGCGCCGAGGGATCGGGGCTTTAGCCCCCGGAAATGCGCTACGTCAACAGATTCATGCCCGTAGCCGTAGCCGGGGTTGTGGGAAAGTGGAAAGCGCTCTTCAGCTTTCCATCTTTTCCATGACCCTTCACTACTGAACGGCTTGGCTCGATGTAAACAACGTCTTGAGACACGACATTTAGCC
>JBAUBR010000028.1:0-6432 GCA_049676965.1 Occallatibacter sp. | reverse complement strand
GAGCGGGCGCGCACGCGGGACTGCGGCGCTGCCTTGTCGCTGGGCAGATCGCCATCAGCATGGTTCTGCTCACCGGCGCGGCGCTGCTGCTGCGCAGCTTCCGCAATCTGGAAGAGCAGAAGATGGGGATGGAGACGCGGGGCGTGCTTGCGGCGCACACCTCGCTGCCGCGATATCGCTATGACACCGCGCAGAAGCAGATGGACTTCTACCGGCGGGCGGAAACGGGGCTGCAGCGGGTACCGGGCGTTGCGGCGGTGGCCATGACCAACTGGCTTCCGCCCGAAGAGACGCACGAAGAACAGATCTTCAACCTGTTTGCGATTGCCGGCAAGCCAAAGCCGCCGGCGATGCTGTCGGGAACGGGCGGCATGGTGGCGTGGCGATGGGTGACACCGGAGTATTTCAACATTCTGAATATTCCCATCGTCCGCGGGCAGGGCTTCACAGAGGCGCAACGAAGTTCGACCGAACATTACATGATCCTGAGCAGCCTGCTGGCGGTGCGGCTCTTTGGCAACGAGGATCCGGTTGGCCAGCACGTGCAACCAGTGCCGGCTGGACCGTGGTATACGGTGCTGGGCGTGGCCGCGGATGTGAGGAACGCGGGGCTCACGCGTGCTGAAGAGCCTGAGTTCTACAGGCTGAGGCGCAACATCGCCACCGATTGGAATCCGTGGGAAGTGATGATGGTGAAGACGGCGCTGCCGCCGGCCGCCGTGGAGCCGTGGATACGTGCGCAGATTGCGCAGATCGATCCCACGATACCCGTCGACATCCAGACCCTCAGCGAAAACGTGAGCAAACTCGCCGACCGGCCGCGCTTTGAGACCGCGTTGCTTGCGTTTTTCGCGCTAAGCGGGCTGCTGATGGCATTGATCGGCCTTTACGGCGTGATCTCGTTCATCGCCGCGCAACGCACCCAGGAGATCGGCGTGCGCATGGCGCTGGGCGCGACACGCGGCGATATTCTGCGCCTCATCGCCGGCGAGGGCGTGCGGTTGATCGCGATCGGCGCCGTTCTCGGCCTGGGCGCGGCGTTTACGGCGGCGCGGCTGCTCAAGAGCCTGCTTTTCAACGTGGCCGCCCACGATCCGGCAAGCTTTGTGGCGGTGGCGCTGCTGCTTGCAGTTGTGGCTCTGGCCGCAGCGCTCATCCCCGCCCGCGCCGCAATGAAAGTCGAGCCGGTCGAAGCGCTGCGATACGAGTAACCCTGAGCCTTTTTGAGAGGATCTTCGACCGTGATGGATTCAGCGTAGCGGAGGAGTTCGTCCTTTTATTCGGTCTTCTCCCAGCGCTTGGGCCGGCGGTTGGCTTGAAGTATCTTCTTGCGCAGGCGCAGTGACTTGGGTGTAACTTCGACTAACTCATCGTCGGCGATGATTTCGATCGATTGCTCTAAGTTGAGCGTGGTGTGCGGCACCAGGCGAATGGCTTCGTCAGAGGTGGAGGCGCGCATGTTGGTCATCTTCTTTTCGCGCACGACGTTGACGTCGAGATCGTTGTCGCGCGAGTGCTCGCCGACGATCATGCCTTCATACACATCGACGCCCGGCCCGATGAAAAGCCTGCCGCGTTCCTGCAATCCGTTGAGCGAATAAGTTGTAGTGAGTCCCAGGCGATCGGCGATCAGCGCGCCGGTGGGCCGCTGCGGAATTTCGCCCTGGTAGGGGATGTAGCCGTCGAAGAGCGCGTTCATCACGATGGTGCCGCGCGTCTCGGTGAGCATTTCACTGCGCAGGCCGATGAGTCCGCGGCTGGGCACGCGAAACTCCATGCGCACGCGCCCCGAGCCGTGGTTGTGCATCTTGGTCATCTCGCCTTTACGCGGGCCAAGCTTCTCGATGACTACGCCGGTGTAGGTCTCGGGCACGTCGATGGTGAGGTGCTCGACCGGCTCCATGCGCGTGCCGTCGACCATCCTGGTCACGATTTCGGGCCGCCCAGCCAATAGCTCATAGCCTTCGCGGCGCATCATCTCGATTAAGATGGCGAGTTGCAACTCGCCGCGGCCGAGCACTTTGAAGGTGTCGGGCGAGCCGGTGTCTTCAACGCGAATGGAGACGTTGGTGAGCAGCTCTTTTTCCAACCGCTCGCGCAGGTTTCGGCTCGTGACATAAGTTCCCTCGCGTCCGGCGAACGGCGAGTTATTCACGCTGAATTGAATTGCAATGGTGGGCTCGTCGATGACGATCAGCGGCAGCGGCGAGGGCGTTTCCACGCTGGTAATTGTCTCGCCGATGGTGATGCCTTCAACGCCGGCGACGGCCACGATATCGCCGAGTGTAGTTTCCGCAATCTCGATGCGCTTGAGGCCGCTGAAGGTGAAGAGCTTGGTGATGCGGGTTTTGTAGAGCGAGCCGTCGCGCCGGGAAATTGCGACTTCATCGCCGGCGCGCAGCGTGCCCTGAAAGACGCGGCAGATGGCGATGCGGCCGAAGTAATCGGAGTAGTCGAGGTTGGCGACAAGGATCTGCAGCGGGGCTTCGGCGTCTCCGCTCGCGGCGGGGATGGCATTCACGATGGTCTCGAAGAGCGGCTGCAAATCGGCGCCCGGGATTGCAAGATCCGTCGTCGCCGTGCCCAACTTGGCGACGGTGTAGAGAACCGGAAACTCGAGCTGCGATTCTTCGGCGTCGAGATCGATGAACAGATCGTAGATTTCGTTCAGCACTTCCTGCGGGCGCGCGTCGGGGCGGTCAATCTTATTAATGACCACGATGGGCGGAAGCTTGGCTTCGAGCGCCTTGGCCAGCACGTAGCGCGTTTGCGGCAGCGGGCCCTCGGCGGCATCGACAAGGAGCATGACGCCATCGACCATCTTGAGCGCGCGCTCCACTTCACCGCCGAAGTCGGCGTGGCCGGGCGTGTCGACAATGTTGATTTTGCCGCCGTGGAAGTTGATGGCCGTGTTTTTGGCCAGGATGGTGATGCCGCGCTCGCGCTCGAGCTCGTTCGAGTCCATCACGCGCTCGGCCACTTGCTCGTTGGCGCGGAAGGTCCCCGATTGGCGCAGCATGGCGTCGACGAGAGTGGTCTTTCCGTGATCGACGTGGGCGATGATGGCGATATTGCGTATCGTCTGGTTCACTGAAACGGATTTCCTTAACGTGGTCCGGCCGGCGATTGGCCGCGGGATTGATCAGGAGAGTGAAAACATGGAACAGCCGCGCTGTTCGGCTCTCTTTGATTCTAACAGGAGACAAGGACAATATTGACGGGCCGAACCGCGGCAATCCCAATCATCCATTCATTGCGTGACCGGTTTTGCCTTCGGCGTCGCGGGACCGGCGACGGACCAGTGCAGATCGCGGAACTGCCATCGGCCGTTGAGATATTCCGCCGTGCCGGTGAAGAAGCCCGAGTCTTCCACCCGGCCCGATGCCATGGTACGCACCTCATGCCAGGACGTGGCGACGACCGCCAGTGTCGGCGTTAGCGGATCGACCCGTACCTCGTTGCCCCACGCGAGGTCGATGTGCTTGATCGTTGAAGCCAGGCCATTGATCGCCTTGTCCGCGGCGGGATAGTTGGGGAAGACCAGGTGTCCTTCCGAGGCCATGAAGAACTTGGGGCCATGCGAAAAAAACTTCCGCCACGCGGTCGGCCCCTGCTGGGTGACATCGTGAGCGACGGTCTGCATGAATCCTCGCACCGAACGCTCGACATCTTCTGCGCTCGGCTGCGGATGCTGTTGTGCGGCGGCGGGACGTGAGAAGACCAACAGGACCGATGCGAACAGGCAGAGATAGAACCGATGGCGCATGGAGAATTCCTTTCATTGAAGAGAATAGCCTTGATTCGGCCCCGGTCAGCGCACCCCGGGCTTTCCGAAGAGCGCCTCGCGCAGCGATTTGTCGGTCGATTGCCACCGGCGCACGTTCTCATACACGATCACTGTCGCGTAACTCACCGCGATCCAGACAAAGACTTCTTCGATGGGCAGGCGGCTCCACGCGGTGATGTGAATGCCGATCATTTGCGCGTCTTGAAATCCCCACCAGCCGTAAGGGAAGCCAAGCGTCGCCTCCCAGAGCAGGCTGATCAGGAGGACGATGAATAGAGTAAGGCTGAAGGCGCGCCAGTTAACGACTGGCAGCGCTGAGGGAAATAGCGCTGCCGATGGCAGGAGCGCGCCGGCGACCAGGAATGTGAAGTAGCCGGGAAAGCCTGGTTCTTTTGCGATGTACCACTTGTAAGCGATTGCCCCCGCGATGAGAATGACGGCCAAGATAACCGATGCGGGATGAAAGCGCAGAATGCGACTGAAGGAAGTGCGTGCCCAGTGCGTCGAGGGAACGCCGTATTCCGCGAGCCAATATTCATCGAGCCAGATATAGAGAAGCAACGTGAAAACAAACCCCGTGAAATAGAACGCGTACTCCTCTACGGGCACGCTGCCGCCGAGCGCCGGCGCGGCGATTTGTAACGTTGCGCCTCGATTCGGGAAACGGAAGAATTTTGCCGCGAACAGAAAATCGAGCAGTGCGCCCAGAGGAAACAGGAAAGCGATGGTGATGGCGAAGGATTTTCTGGAGATCTGCACGCCCTCTCGCGGCACAAACCAGAAGGCGATGACGAGTGCGGGCACGATGAAGAGCAGCAGACTGAATGTATAGCCGTATGGCGAGGGGTTCGATACAGTTGGATCGACGACGGCCGAGACGTGGACGGTATGCAACGTCAGAGCGGCGGGCACGGCGATCATGGCAACAATAGCCAAAACCAGCATGAAAGCGGAACGGGGCGAGCCAGGGGCTGCGGGAGTCGCCATGTGGTAGTCCTCCGCAGTTGAAGTGTGAACTTTTGTTATTGAGGAATATAGCACCAGGCATCTGGACGATCACAAGAACCGCGCTGCATGGCTTTACCTTGAAAGCCCGGTTTTCGCGGGGTAGACGGCTTGCACAGCGAACGCTTCCATCCACCTGACGGTTTGTCCCGCACATCGACTAGCATGGTTCCGAAGGGAGATTCGGAGCCATGCAAACCGACAAACCGCTGCGGGAACATGTGATCAAGCTGCTTGCGGGTGGAGACGCGCACGTGGATTTCGATGCCGCGATCGAGAATCTGCCGGCGGAGCTGCGCGGCAAGCGACCGCCGGGCGCGGAACACTCGCCGTGGGAGTTGCTGGAGCACATGCGCATCGCGCAGCGTGACATTCTGGAATTTTCGCGCAACCCCGAGCACAAGTCGCCTAAATGGCCAGAGGGTTATTGGCCTGCGAAGCCTGTTCCGCCGGACAAGGACGCTTGGGACAAGAGTGTGCGCGCGTTTCGCCACGATCTCAAGGCGATGTGCGATCTGGTGGCCGATGAGAAGACCGACCTGTTTGCGAAGATTCCGCACGGGGACGGACAGACTATTCTGCGCGAAGCATTGTTGACCGCCGATCACAATTCCTATCACCTGGGGGAACTGGTGCTGGTGCGGCGGCTGCTGGGTGCGTGGAAGTGAGCCGTTCCGGCTGAGATTTGCGGTGTCCCACCCTTTCGCACAATACGCGAAAGGATGGGGCACGGAATCCTGGTGGAGTTTGCTATCAGGACTCCGCGATGGGCCGGCCGATCTCCCAATGATGGCCATGGGGATCGACGACGCGGCCGACGCGCCAGCCATGGGCTTCGCTCACCGGGTAGACTTCGCGCGCACCCGCCGCGATGGCGCGATTGAAGACTGCGTCAGGATCGGCGACGGTGAAGATGATGCGCAGCGTTGAACCACCCAAAGCTTCGGGGCTGAAGTTCTGATGCTCTGGCGACTCGTCGCCGACCCAGAACTCCGCGCCATCAATGGAAAGCCGCGCTACAACGCTGGTCTCAGATGCGTCGAAGCGATAAACTTCGACGGCTCCGAATGCCTTTTTGTAAAACTCGACGGCTTCTGCGCTGCGGCGTACCGTAAGCCAGGGAACAATGGAGTTGGAGACTTGAGTTGAAGTCGAGCTCATGGAATTCTCCGCGGAGAAATGGCAGTTTCGGTTAGGTTTAGTGTGCAGCTACGTGAATCGCCACGTGCAGGCCGATGGCGGCGGCGGTGAGCAAAATGCCCATGGCTACCGGCTTTCTGCGGCGCCAGAGCGCGACCGCCGCGATGATGAAAATGGCTTCCGGCATGACGATGGCAATGAGGAAGTGCGTCCACTCCTTGCGCGCGATGCCGAGCTGCGGAAAGAGATAGTCGGCCAGAAACATGAGGCCGAAGGCGGTGAGGGCGAGCAGGAGGGCCGAGATGGCGCCGGATGCGAAGCCGATGGCTCTTTTCCCTGTAGGGTTCATGGTTTTCTCCTGATTGGCTTGGGGTGATTTGAAGAGGTTGAGCCAGCCGCGGCCGGCGTGGCGGGCGATGGCCGCTGCGCTGCCCAGCGCCCAGAGCAAAGCCGCCCAGTCGCCGGGAATGAAGTCGAATTCGCGCAGCATGGCAGAGGCC